>NZ_JAAGPN010000127.1:0-23109 GCF_017104805.1 Paraburkholderia sp. Ac-20347
CACGCCGATGCGCGCGCTCGCCGCCGATAGCGCGCGGGCGCTACAGAGCGCAACCCAGGCGCTGGGCGCGCCGTGGACCGTCGGGCTGCGCACCGGCGACACCTCGTCGACCGAGCGCGCGCGCCAAAACCGACGCATGCCGTCGGCGCTCGTCACGACGCCCGAAAGCCTCACGCTGATGCTCACACGCGCCCAGGCGCGCGAGGAACTGGCGCATCTGCGGCTCGTCGTGGTCGACGAATGGCACGAACTGCTCGGCAACAAGCGCGGCACGCAAACGCAGCTTGCGCTCGCACGCCTCACGCACTGGCGGCCCGAACTCCAGGTCTGGGGGCTGTCCGCGACGCTCGGCAATCTCGCGCTCGCGCACGACGCGCTGCTGCATGGCGTACGCACGCCGCGCGTGAACGTGCGCGGCGCGCAACCCAAAACCCTGATCGTCGATACGCTGATTCCCGCCACCATCGAACGCTTTCCGTGGGGCGGCCATCTGGGCACGCGCCAGGTGGGCGCGGTCGCCGCGGGGATCGACGCGGCGCAAAGCTCGCTGGTGTTCACCAACACGCGCTCGCAGGCCGAAGCCTGGTATCGGTCGCTGCTCGAACTGCGGCCCGACTGGGCCGGGCTCATCGCCTTGCATCACGGCTCGCTCGACAAGTCGGTGCGCGACTGGGTCGAAGCCGGCCTGAAGCACGGCCGCCTGAAAGCCGTCGTCTGCACGTCGAGTCTCGATCTTGGCGTCGACTTTCTGCCCGTCGAGCGCGTGTTCCAGATCGGCTCGCCCAAAGGCGTCGCGCGGCTGATGCAGCGCGCGGGGCGCTCGGGCCACGCGCCGGGCCGCGTCTCGCGCGTCACCATCGTGCCCACGCATGCGCTCGAACTGGTCGAGGCGGCCGCCGCGCGCTGGGCGATCGGCGAGCGCCGCATCGAAGGCCGCGACATGCCGGTCAAACCTTTCGACGTGCTCGTGCAGCATCTCGTGACGGTGGCGATCGGCGGCGGCTTCACGCCGGGCGCGCTCTACGAGGAGATTCGCAGCGCCTATGCGTATCGCGATCTCACGCCCGCCGAATTCGACTGGGCGCTGGCCTTCGTCGAACGCGGCGGCGCCTCGCTCGGCGCGTATCCCGACTATCACCGCGTGGCGGCGGACGCCGATGGCGTCTATTGCGTGCCGCGCGACGACCTCGCGCGCCGCCATCGCAACAACATCGGCACGATCGTCGCCAACTCGACCATCGACGTGCGCTTTCTGTCGGGCGGCCGCATCGGCGCGATGGAGGAGTCGTTCATTGCGCGCCTCAAACCCGGCGACGTCTTCACGTTCGGCGGACGCGCGCTCGAACTCGTGCGCGTGCGCGACATGACCGCCTACGTGAAGCGCGCGCATTCCTCGCGCGGCGCGATGCCGCAATGGGCGGGTAGCAAGATGCCGTTGTCGTCCGAACTGGCCGACGCCACGCTCGTGATGCTCGCGCGCGCCAGCGACGGCATCTACGACGAGCCGGAAATGCGCGCGATCCAGCCGTTGCTCGAACTCCAGGCGCGCTGGTCGGCGTTGCCCGGACCGGGCGTGCTGGTAGCCGAAAGCGTGCGCACGCGCGAAGGTCATCACTTTTTTTGCTTTCCGTTCGCGGGCCGCATGGCGCATATCGGGCTGGGCGCGTTGATTGGCTGGCGCGTCGCGCGCGACCAGCCGAGCACGTTTTCGATTTCGGTGAACGACTACGGCTTCGAACTGCTGTGCGCCCAACCGTTCGACTGGCAGGCGCTGGTCGACGACGGCCTGTTCTCCGCCGCCCATCTCGAAGACGACATCCTCGCGAGCCTCAACGCATCGGAACTCGCCGCGCGACGCTTTCGCGAGATCGCGCGCGTTTCGGGGCTGGTTTTTCAGGGGCATCCGGGACAGCAAAAGAGCGCGCGCCAGTTGCAGGCGTCGAGCGGACTGTTCTACGAAGTCTTTCGCCGATACGACAGCGCGAATCTGCTGCTCACGCAGGCCGATCAGGAAGTCGTGCGGCAAGAGCTGGAATTCGAGCGCATTCGCGCGGCGCTCGCGCGCATGAGCACGAGTCGCTTCGTACTCGCGCGTCCGCCGAGGCCGACGCCGTTTGCGTTTCCGCTGATCGTCGCCCGGCTGCGCGAAAAAGTGACCACCGAGCATCTGGCCGATCGCGTCGAGCGCATGCTTGCGGAACTCGAAACCGCCGCGCACCGCGCCGACTGACATGGCCGCGCAAACCTACCCGATCGACGTGAACGGCGCGCCGCTGACGCTCTCGGCGCAGCGCGTGGCGTTCGATCCCGTGAACCGCGCGGTGTTCGTCGCGGACGTGCATCTGGGCAAGGACGCCGTGTTTCGCGCGCGCGGCATTCCGGTGCCGACGGGCGCGACAGCCGACACGTTCGCGCGCCTCGACGCCGTGATCGCGCAGTTCGCGCCGCAATCGCTGTATTTTCTCGGCGATCTGCTGCACGCGCGCGAATCGCATGCGCCCGAGGTGCTCGACGGGTTGCGCCGCTGGCGCGCGGCGCATCGCGGGCTGCGCCTCGTGCTGGTGGAGGGTAATCACGATCGGCACGCGGGCGCGCTCGCCGATGAATTCGGCATCGAGACGGTGTTCGAACCGTATCGACTCGGGCCGTGGGCGCTATGTCATCATCCGCAGCCGGACGCGGACGGCTATGTGCTCGCCGGACACGAGCATCCGGTCTATACGCTGCGCACGGGCGTCGACCGCGTGCGTTTGCCGTGCTTTCGCTTCGGCGCGCGCGTGGGCGTGCTGCCGGCCTTCGGCGCGCTGACCGGCGGCTACGAAGGCAGCGGCGAGCGCGGGCCGGAAAGCGTGTACGTGGTGGCCGCGAATCGCATCTTCAGCGTCCGGCGCTGATGCGCGCGACGTCTTTATCGTCCTCGCAACCTCTGCTGGCGGAGGCTCAGCGCCACGACGCCATCGACTCGAACACGCCGTCGCGGCGCACCAGCGCATGCAGGAGCGCCGCCGCGAGATGCAGCAGGATCAGCGCGAAGAAGCACAGCGCGAGAAAGCGATGCGCGTTCCAGAGCGCCGAATGCAGCGCGTTGCTGTGCGGCAGGAACGCGGGCAGGCGCACGCCCAGCACCATCACCGGATAATCGGCCGCCGAAAGCATGCCCCAGCCGATCAGCGGCAGCGCGATCATCAGCGCGTACAGCACGACGTGCGAGAGGCGCGCGACGAGCTTCATCGGCTCCGGCATGGCTGCGGGCAGCGGCGGCGCGCCGCGCACGAGCCGCAGCACGAGGCGGATCAGCGCGAGCACCAGAATCGCGATGCCGAGCGGCTTGTGGATGGAGACGAGCGTGAGGTAGTCGGGCCGCACCGTCGACACCATGCCCACGCCGATAAACAGCATCGCGAGAATGCAGATCGCCATGAGCCAGTGCAGGACGCGCTGCGCGGGACTGAAGCGGGGGTGGACGGCGTTCATGGCGCGACTCCTTGCGCGTTGCCGCGCGGGTAGTCCTTGTCTTCGGCGGTGCGGCGGTTGAACGACACCGAATAGGCGGCTGAGCGCGCGGCCGGGAACGGATCGTCCGAGACGTGCATGCCGGCGGGCAGTACCGTCGGGTCGAAGTTGAGGTTGCGGCACGGGCCGTCCGCTTCGGGTTCGATCGCCGTGACGATGAGCGTGCCCGCGTCGACGGTGCGCCGGTCGTCGGGCCAGGCCTGGCTCGGATCGGCGGTCGGATCGCCCGGATTCGCGACCGTGATGCGCAGCGTCCAGCGTTGCGGCGCGGCCTGCACGCGCTGGACGATATCGGTTTCGAGGAAGTTGGGCGCGAGGTGCGCCGCGTCGGCGGCGGAGAGCGGTTGCGGCGCGGCCGCCGGCACGAAGGACCAGCGCACGGCATGCGCCTCGCCCGCCGCGTTCGTGAAGATGAAACTGTTCAGGCTGTTGTAGCGGTCCTGCGCGAACGACGCGGTGAGCGGCGTCGTCGATGCCCACGCGCCGAAGTGCGCGAACTCGGGATGCGCGGCGATGAAGTGCTTCATCGCGTCCGGATCGCTCTTGTTGCCCGCCGCGCCGAGCAGCTCGTAGAACGCTTGCGGCGTGGCGACGGGGAAGAACGGCGCGTCGATCATGGCCGAGCGCCACTCGCTGCCGCCGGGCGAGCCGATGCGCAGGCCGAGGCCGCGCACGTGGACGCTCGGGTCGGGCGCGTGCGGGTCGGCGGTCGCGAGATTGAAGCGGCCCGTGGCGGCGAACGTGCCGGCGGCGAGCATCGGCGCGCTCGACAATTGCGCGCCCGCGCCGTTCGATTCGAAGCGGCCCGTGAAGCAGATGCCCTTCGCGTGATTGCGCCGGAAGCCCAGCGCGGGGCCGCCGGGCGGGGCGAGCCGGTCGACCAGTTTGGCGGGCGTGAGCCGGTGCGGAGACAGCCAGCCGGCGGTCCACGCGAATGCGGCGGCCAGCGCCAGCACGACGACGCCGATCAGCGCCAGCGCGCCGAGGTGATTCGAATTCGAAGGTGGGGAGGTGTTGTTGCCAGCCATTGCACGGTCTCCTTAGCTGAGCGTTCGTGCAATCTATCAGGTGGCAAAAAAACGTGGGCGTGAAATGTTGGGTCTGATGAATCCCTTTTAGCGCGCACCGCCGCGCCGGAATGTCGGCGCGGTGCGATGCAGCATCAGAAAATCACGTAGATCTTGCGCAGCGTTTCGTTGATTTCCCAAAGGCCTTCGGTATTGGCTTCGAAGAACATCGTGTCGCCGCCCTTGAAATGCAGCGTTTTTTCGCCATCGGGCGTGAAGCGCCCCGAGCCGGACAGGAAATGCATGACCTCGGCTTCCTTCACCGAACGCCGGTACGTGCCGGGCGAGCATTCGAACACGCCCGTGTCGACGGCTTCCGCGCCGGGAATCACCACCTGGCGGCCCGTGACGCGCGCGGGCTCCGTGCCGGGCAGGCCCGCCGTGCCCCAGTCTTCGAGTTCCGTCACCTGCGCGGCCTGCTGAATCTGCTGAACTTTCACTGAATGAATTCCTGTTGACGTGAGGTGTGATCGAGTCGCTGTTCGATGCGGCCGAGCCGCACGACGGTCACGCCGGGCCGCAACTGACGCAGCGAAGGCATGACGAGCATGCAGTCGTCGTAGGGCGTGAGCACGGGTTCGCCATTCGACCAGCCAATCACCGTGCCCGCCGTATCGAAAGTTTCGAGGCCCGTATAAGGACCGGCGAAACGGAAATCCATGCTGCTCGCGACCACGGGTTCGGTCACGCGCACGACGGTCATCTGCGCGGGCAGCGGCTGGAGCCAGCCGCCGGGCAGATCGCTCGCGTCGATCACGCCCGCGTGCAGCAGAAAGCGCGCGGTGCTGTCGCGCGCGACATCGACGGCACGCTTTTCCCAATGTTGTCCGCACTCGATCAGCAGCGCGTTCTTCGCGCTTTGCGGATCGCCGAAGCCTTCGTAGTCGCGCATACGGCGGCCTTCCGGATGACCCTCGTCGCAGATCACGGTAGCGGGCACGCCGAGTTGCGCGGAGAGTGCAATGCCTTTGTCGAGCGGCCCGGCGACGATCAGCGGCGCGCTCTTTTCGTGCATCGAATGCAGATCGAGCAGCAGATCGACGCTGTCGATCACGGGGCGCATGACGCGCGCGCGATCGAGTTCGGACGAGCGGCGCGACGTATCGTCGAGCGTGGCGGCGGTCCAGACGCGGTTGAAATCCTGATCGACGAAACGCGCCTTGTCGGGTTGCGCGGGATCGAAACGCGCATACGCATCGACGTTCGCGAACGCCAGCGTGAGACGGCCGCGGCGAGGACGAAGTTGCGCGCGCAACAAGGCATCGACGACGATCGCGCCGCACACTTCATTGCCGTGCGTGAGCGCGTTCACCATCACATGCGGACCGGGCGCGCCGGAGTCGAACGTATGCACGTAGGCGATGCCGGTGTTGCCTTCGGCGTGCGCGGCGATGTCGGGGAACGCGACTTCGATCGGATAGGCGTCCATGCTCATGCGGGATCTCCGTGGCAGAGATAGTTGATCGACGGAGAAGCGTCGAGTCGGGATTGGTTGATTCGGGTTCCTTGGCGAATGCGGGCGGCATCCAGTCCGCTACGGAGCGGGCTGGATGCGCACTGTCATGGCGCGTCAGCCCATCGCCTGATTGATGATGCCGTAAGCACGCCAGGCCGCGTCGGGTTCGCCGCTGTGCTTCTCGGCGCTCGCGTTGCGCACCATCTTGACGACCGAATCCACGGGCACGAGGCCGACGCTCGGCAGCCACGCTTCGATACCCGCGCCGCCCGGCACGTCGAGGCGCACGAAGTCGCCGACGTGCTGCGCGAGCCAGTGCGAGACGAGGGCTTTCGCGCGTGCGTGATCGTCGAGATCGCCACTGTCGCCCGACGTCGCGGCGACCACGGGGCCGATGGCGTAGCCGCGGCCGAAGCGGCGCGCGAGCGCGAAGCCGGTGATGACGCCGTCGCGTTCGAGCACGACGCCGCCTTGCGCGACCGCGAACAGGGCTGGCAACGTGGCGCTGCGGTCGAGGCCGCAGCCGCGCGAAGCGAGATCGATGAGTGTCGCCAGATCGGCGGGCGCGACGGCGCGCAGCGTTTCGCCTTGCGGCAGCACGACGGCGGGCGCCTGTTCGACCGTGCCCTGGTGTTGAGTGAGGCCGCCGCAGGCCGCGAAGCCGAGCTTCTCGTAGAGCGGCTGACCGGCGGGTGTGGCGTGCAGGAAAGTCACGCGCTCGCCGAGCGCTTCGAGCACGAGTTCCATCAGCTTGCGGCCGATGCCGCGTCCTTGCTGATCGGGCGAGACGATCACCATGCCGAGCGTGGCGCGGTCGGCGCGGAACTTCCAGCACAGTGCCGTGCCGATCACGACGCCGTTGTCGACGGCGACGAAGCCTTCGCCCGCCTCGAGAGCGAAGCGCCAGTCTTCGGGGCGATGCGGCCAGCGCACGGCCACGGAGAGACCGTGGGCGGCGTCGATGTCGTCGGCGCTGAAACGGCGGTAGTGAAGGTCGGGCTTGACGGCGGATTCGGACACAGCGGACTCCTGGATAACGGCGTGGACGGCATGTTCAGATTCGACTGTCGCATGCGGCTCGCAGGCTTCATAGGACGATCTTCCTGACTTGAGCGAGCACAAGCGGCGACAGCGCGCGGCTTTTTTATTGTTCATCGCATTCAGAAAAGTTTCAATATAATGAGTGGCATTGTGCGTGCTTTCACTGTCACGCAGCGGACGCGCCGCGCCGTCGCCATGCACCGAAACCGTGCGCCGGCGTTGGGGAACGAACCGGTTTTGCGCGCCCGGCACCGAATTCAACAGGAAACTCATGCGAACCCAGTCCAGCAAGAAAGTCGCGGTGTTGCCGAGCCACGCCGATGTCGGCGCGCGGCTGCGCGCGCTGCGCAACGCGCGCGGCCTGTCCGTCAATGAACTCGCGCTGCGCGCGGGCGTGTCGGTCGGCACCGTGAGCCAGGTCGAGCGCAACAAGGCCAATCCGTCCGTGCGCATTCTGGAGCGTCTGCGTCAGGCGCTCGACGTGCCGTTGAGCGCGTTACTTGAAGAGGACGATGCGCCGTCCGATCCGCTCACGGGCGATTTCGTGCGCCGCGCGGCGGAGCGCCCGCTGTTCGAAGTGGGCAAGAACGGCATGCAGAAAGAACTGCTGTCGCCGCACGGCGAGCACGATCTGCAGATGATGGTCATCATGCTGCCGGCGGGTTCGGGCTCGGAGGAGGTGCTGGTGGGCGTCGGCGAAAAATGCGGCCTCGTGATGGAAGGCACGGTGATCCTGAACGTGGGCGATCAGCGCGCCGAGCTGCGCGCGGGTGACAGCTTCCAGTTCAAGAGCACGGTGCCGCACAGCGTGCGCAATGAAAGCAGCAAGACGGCGCGGCTGTTATGGATCATGAACACGCGGCCGCCGGTCATTCATCTTTAAGTGTCTTTGGTGGCGCCGGTTATCGCCGGTTTATCGTCTGGTTCGGCGCCGCATCCTGCTTGTTCTTCCTCGCTTCGTTCTGAACGCGCTTCACGCGCCATCTCCCCACGCTTTCATTCTCGTTGATGCCCGCGATACCGGCCTGTATCGCGCGGATGAACGCGCGCGCCTTGCCGTTTCATTCTTCTGTCGATTGCTTGTGTGCCGAATGCGTGTCAAGTGCGTGCCGCTTGTGTGCCGCCAGCGCGCCAGTAATGAAGCGCGCGTGAGTCGAATCGCCGCTACGGGTTCGCCCTGGCCCGATTCTCGCGTAAGCAAAGCGCATGAGCATGCATTTCGCAGAATTATTTTTGATCACTAGCCAAGCCTCGTCTGTTCACTATAATGAACTTCAACGCGTGGTTGTTCATTTTGCCGCTGAGGCATCGAACCGCCACTTGCTGAAGCGGCGATGGCGCGCACGCTACGACTCGCGAGCGCGCCATCGCCGGGCTAACCGGTTTTCGAACAGGCTGAGCATGACTACTCCGTCGCTGGATTTCGATCCGTCCGCAATCACGCTGCCGCAAGGCCATTTCATTGGCGGCGCGTATTACCAGACCGATGAAACGCCGATCGCCGTGCATCGTCCCTCGGACGGTCGTCTGCTGGGTTACGTGCCGGATGCGTCGGCGCAGACCGTCGATTACGCGGTATCGAACGCGCTGCAGTCTTGGAAGACGAGCGGCTGGGGCACGCGCTCGCCGCGCGAACGCGCCCGGGTGCTGACGCGCTGGGCCCAACTGATCGACGAAAACGTGGTCGCGCTGGCGCAGCTCGAAGCGGTCAGCTCCACGCGTCCGGTCGCGGAAGCGTATGCGTCGGATGTGCCGTTCACGGCCGAAGCGATTCGCTTCTTCGCGGAACTCGCGGACAAGCTCGGCGGCGACATTGCGGCGACGCGTCAAGGCAGTCTCGGCTTCGTCGCCTCGGAGCCCTATGGTGTGATCGGCGCGATCACGCCGTGGAATTTTCCGCTCTCGATGTGTTCGTGGAAATGCGGTCCGGCACTGGCGGCGGGCAATGCGGTGGTGCTGAAAGCCTCGGAAATGACGCCGTTTTCCACGCTGCGTCTCGCCGAACTGGCGATCGAAGCGGGCATGCCGCCGGGCATTTTCAATGTCGTGAACGGACGCGGCGCGACCACCGGTTCGGCCATCACGCGGCACCCCGATATTTCGAAGGTGAGTTTCACCGGATCGACGCGCACGGGCGCCGCGATCATGAGCGAAGCCGCTTTTCACGGCACCAAGCCGGTCACGCTCGAACTGGGCGGCAAGAGCCCGCAACTGGTGTTCGCGCAGGTGCCGGATCTCGCTCACACGGCGCGCTGCGTGGCGCGCGGCTTTACCGCGAACGGCGGTCAGGCCTGCGTGGCGGGTACGCGTCTGATCGTTCACAAGCAGATCGCCGAACCGCTGATCGACGCCGTGCAACGCGAACTCGCAGGCATTGCGCCGGGCGCGATGTGGTCGAGCGCAACGCGTTATTCGCCGATCATCAGCCCCACGCAGGCGCAGCGCATTGCCACGCTGATCGACGAGAGCCGTGCGCAAGGCGCGGAAGTGCTGTGCGGCGGCGGCTTTTTCGAAGACACCGAAGACGGCTGGTTTCATCGCCCGACGTTGCTCGCCAACGTCACCGACGACACACCCGCCGTGCGCGAAGAATTGTTCGGCCCGGTGCTCACCGTGCAGACCTTCGAGGACGAAGAGGAGGGCATCGCGCTCGCGGCGCACCCGACCTACGGTCTCGCGGCCGGCGTGCATACGAGCGATATCGGCCAGGCCATGCGTGCGATGCGGCGCATCGCGGCGGGCACGATCTGGATCAATCGCTATGGCCGCAGCGGCGACATGATCATTCCGACCGGCGGCTTCAAGCAGTCGGGTATCGGCAAGGATCTTGGACGCCAGGCGCTCGAAGCGAGCATGCGCCACAAGAGCGTGCTGATCGATTTCGATACGGCCTGAGTTTTACCGCAATCGTTGCAACTCAGGCTTCAACGCAGGCTTTAACTTCGGTTTCAATTTCGCCGCATGGGCGCACGATCCGTGCAGCGTTCATTTCATTGAACACGGATTGCGCGTAACGCTTCACAAGTATTTTCGACACCCCGGGCCGCGCCGATTTCGTCAGCATGACTGATTAGTTGGCATGCATGCGCAGCGCGCCGTTCTCACTTGATTCGAGCCTGAAAACAGGTTCGCCACGACGACAGGATGCAGACCATGATCGATTTCGAGCCGAAGTACATCACCTTCGACTGCTACGGCACGCTGACCAACTTCCAGATGGCCGACACCGCGCGCCAGCTTTACGGCGACCAACTCGATGCCGCGAAGATGAACGAATTCGTGGAATTCTTCCGCGGCTATCGTCTGGATGAAGTGCTCGGCGCATGGAAGCCGTATCGCGATGTCGTGGTGAATTCGATTCGCCGCACCTGCGAGCGCACCGGCGTACCGTTCGAAGAAGCGACCGCGCTGAAGATCTACGACGCGGTGCCCACGTGGGGCCCGCACGCGGATGTGCCGGAAGGTCTTTCGCGTCTCGCCTCGAAGTACAAGCTCGTGATTCTCTCGAACGCCGACGACTCGCAGATCCACAGCAACGTCGAGAAGCTCGGCGCGCCGTTCCACAAGGTCTACACGGCGCAGCAGGCGCAGGCGTACAAGCCGCTGCGCAAGGCGTTCGAATACATGTTCGATCAGCTCGACTGCAACCCGGAAGACGTGCTGCACGTTTCGTCGAGCTTCCGCTACGACCTCATGACGGCTTACGACATGGGCATCAAGCACAAGGCTTTCGTGAATCGCGCCCACGAACCGCTCACGCCGTATTACCAGGTCAACGAAGTCAAGAGCCTGCCGCATCTCGCGGAACAGCTCGGCCTGTAAGCAGCGTTATTGCCGGTTCATTCGCCCACTTGCCCTCACCGTCGGTCATCAGGAACGCAACACGATGAAGCTCGATTCGTACTGGCTCGATACCGCGCCGCGCTTTACGAAGCCCGCCCAGGGGCCGCTCGCCGGCCGCGTGGACGTGGCCGTGGTGGGCGGTGGCTTTACCGGCTTGTCGGCGGCGCTGGCGCTCGCGAAGCGCGGCTATTCGGTCACGGTGCTGGAAGCCGGGCGCATCGCGGGCCAGGCGTCGGGCCGCAACGGCGGACATTGCAACACGGGCGTCGCGCAGGACTACGCGGCGCTCTCGGCGAAACTCGGCAAGGAGCGCGCCTCGCTGTTTTATCGCGCTTACGCCGAAGCCGTGAAGTCGGTTGCGCAGATCGTCGAGGAAGAACAGATCGATTGCGATCTGCGCCGGAGCGGCAAGATCAAGCTCGCTGCCAAGCCGCATCATTACGCGTCGCTGGAGAAGACCTTCGAAGCCTTGAAGCGCGATGTCGATGAAGACGTCGAGCTGGTTTCGCGCGAACGTATTCGCGACGAAATCGCGTCGGACGGTTTCTACGGCGGCCTCGTGCAGCACAACGGCATGCAGCTGCATATGGGCAAGTTCGGTGTCGGTCTGGCCGAAGCGGCGGCGCGTCACGGCGCGCAGATCTTCGAGGAAACGTCGATGGTCGGCCTCAAGCCGCTCGGCGGCCACGCTTACGAAGTGCAGTGCGAACGCGGCACGCTGCGTGCCGATCGCGTGCTGCTCGCTACCGGTGCTTCGCAGAGCGGTCCGCTGCAATGGTTTCGCCGCCGCATCGCGCCCGTCGGCAGTTTTATCGTCGTCACGGAGCCGCTCGGCAAGGCGCGTCTCGATGCGCTGCTGCCCACGCGCCGTTCGTATGTGACGACGCGCCAGATCGGCAATTACTTTCGTCCGACGCACGACGACCGTTTGCTGTTCGGCGGCCGTGCGCGTTTCGCGATGTCGAATCCGCGTTCGGACGAAAAGAGCGGCCGTATTTTGCGTGACGGCATGCTTCAGTATTTTCCGCAACTCGCCGACGTGCGCCTCGATTACTGCTGGGGCGGTCTCGTCGACATGACGGCCGACCGGCTGCCGCGCGCGGGCGAGCACGAAGGTTTGTTCTATTCGATGGGCTACAGCGGCCACGGTGTGCAGATGTCGGTGCACATGGGCCGCGTGATGGCCGACGTGATGTTCGGTGCCGCCACGCGCAACCCGTGGCGAGCGCTCGAATGGCCTGCGATACCCGGACACTTCGGGCGCGCGTGGTTTCTGCCGCTCGTCGGCGCGTATTACCGGTTGCAGGATGTGCTTCATTGAGCCGATGCCGAGCGCCGACCCTTTCACGGCGCAGCGCAAATAGTCAAGACTCTCCACAAGGAAACCAGACCATGTCGCGTACCACCCTTGCATTCGCCGCCGCTTCCGTCGCGTTCTCGCTGTTCTGCGGCGCGGCCCATGCCGATACCCCGACCGTGACCGCCGGCTCGCCGCCGTCGAGCGCGCCGACCACCTTCCTCGACGTCAAGACGCAGAAGATCGAAGGCATCATGCCCGACGTCGTGCGCGAAATCGGCAAGCGCGAGGGCTTCGACGTGTCGTATCAGGCCGTGCCGTTCTCGGCGCTGATTCCGGCCGTGGTCTCGGGCAAGATCGACATCATCGTCGCGGGCATGACGCCCACGGCCAAGCGCGCCGAAGTGGTCGACTTCTCGCAGCCGGTCACGGCTTTCGGCGAAGGCATCATCGTGAAGGAATCGAACAAGACCAACTACAAGTCGGTGCAGGACATGAAGGGCATGTCGGTCGGCGCGCCCACGGGCACTGACTACGGCGACCAGCTCGTCAAGCTCGGCATCTTCAAGGAAGTGAAGATGTACGACAGCCCGGCCGACATGACGCGTGACGTTGCGATCGGCCGCATCGTGGCGGGCTTCAACGACTATCCGATTCTCAAGGCGCAGGAAGCCGCGGGCGCGATGGCCGGCACGCGCGTGGACGACGATTACGTGCCGATGCAGAAGTTCGATATTGCCGTGGGCGTGAAGAAGGGCAACACGGCGCTGCTCGGTAAAGTGAACGACGCGCTCACGAAGATGAAGGCCGACGGCACGCTCGACAAGATCCTGAAGAAGTGGCACCTGGCGGGCTGATCCGCCACTGAATGACCGGAATGCGGCGCGGCGAGAAGGTTCGCACCGCCGCCGCGCTCCGGCCCGGCCCGCCTTCGCGGCGCGGCGTATGACTCGCGGGCTTTCCCCCGTCCGCGAATGAAAGCATAAGGCACACCATGCGTTGGCACGACATAGTCGATTTTGTCCCGATCCTGCTGCAAGGCGCGGTGATGAGCATCATCATCACGGTTGGCTGCCTGCTGCTGAGCACTGCGCTGGGCCTCGTGTGGGCACTGCTCAAGATGTCGCGTTATCCGGCGGTGGTGACGGCCGTGAGCGCGATGATCAACGTGGTGCGCGGCCTGCCGATGATCGTCCTGCTGTTCTATATTTATTTCGTCTTGCCGGACTTTCATATTGAAGTGTCGGCGTTGCAGGCGAGCATTATCGGCTTGAGTTTCGGTTATTCGACCTATGTCGCGGAAATCATCCGCTCGGGTATCGAGGCCGTCGATCCGGGCCAGTATGAAGCGGCGCAATCGCTGGGCATGGGCCGCGTGAAAACGATGGTGCGCGTGATTCTGCCGCAAGCGGTGAAGGTCGCGCTGCCGCCGTACAGCAATACGCTGGTGATGATGCTCAAGGACTCGTCGCTCGCGTCCACCATCACGGTGGCGGAAATGACGCGACAAGGTCAGTTGATCGCGGCATCGACGTTCCAGAATATCACCGTCTATACGCTCGTGGCGATCGGGTATCTGCTGATGAGCCTGCCGCTCATGAGCATGACGCGGCATCTCGAGCGCCGTTTCGGCAAGCACAAGGCGAAGAAGTGAGGTTGCGATGATCGAAATTACCGATGTCCACAAGAGCTTTGGCGCCACGCCCGTGCTCAACGGCATTTCGCTGAAGATCGAACAGGGCGAAGTGGTGTGTCTGATCGGCGCGTCCGGCTCCGGCAAATCGACGCTGCTGCGCTGCATTAACGCGCTCGAATCGTACGACGCGGGCGAAATCAAACTGCTCGATCAGCGTGTCGAACAGCGCTCGCGTCATATCAATCATCTGCGCACGCAAGTGGGCATGGTGTTTCAGCGCTTCAATCTGTTTCCGCATCGCACCGCGCTCGAAAACGTGATGGAAGGGCCGGTGCATGTGAAGAAGGAACCGCTGCATTCGGCCAAGCGCGACGCCGAGGAATTGCTCAACAAGGTCGGGCTCGGCCACAAGCTTCACTATTATCCGCATCAGCTTTCGGGCGGTCAGCAGCAGCGCGTGGCGATTGCGCGTTCGCTCGCGATGAAGCCGAAGGCGATTCTGTTCGACGAACCCACTTCCGCGCTCGATCCCGAGCTCGTCGGCGAAGTGCTCAGTGTGATGCGCACGCTCGCGAAGGAAGGCATGACGATGCTGGTCGTCACGCACGAAATGGGCTTTGCGCGCGAAGTCGCGGACCGCGTGTGCTTTCTGCACGGCGGCCACATCATCGAACAAGGTAGCGCGCAGCAGGTGTTGTGCACGCCGCGCGAAGCCCGCACGCGCGAATTCCTGCGTCACGTGCTGGGCAATCGCAGCGAAACGCAAAGCGCGCCTGAAGGCGCGGCGGGAGCGGCGGCATGAACGGACGATTCGTGCGGCTCGGCGAAACCGCGCGCGCCAAGGTGTCGATCGTGATCGACGGGCACAGCGTGGAAGCGCTCGAAGGCGATACGCTGCTCACGGCCATGCTGTGCAGCGTGCGATATGTGCGCCAGTCGGAATTCGGCGAGGAGAAACGCGCGGGCTATTGCCTGATGGGCGCGTGCCAGGACTGCTGGGTCTGGACCGATGCGGGCGAACGCCTGCGTGCCTGCACGACCGTGGTCGAAGCCGGCATGCGTCTCGTGACCACTCAACCGGAGGCGCAATGGGCGAACCTCGCATTGTGATCGTCGGCGCGGGGCCGGCGGGCGTGCGCTGCGCGCAAACGCTGCTGGCCGCGGGCCTGCGCCCTACGCTGATCGACGAAGGCCGCCGAGACGGCGGGCAGATCTATCGGCGTCAGCCTGATGGCTTCACGCGTCCGTATGCAAAGCTCTACGGCACGGAAGCGCTGCGTGCGCAGGATCTGCACGAGACCTTCACGCGCTTGCGCGCGCAGATCGATTATCGGCCGCAAACGCTCGCGTGGAATATCTGGGACAAAAAGCTGCATATCGTGCGCGACGGTCATGCGAGCGCGCTCGATTACGATGCGCTGATTCTGTGCCCCGGCGCGACCGATCGATTGCTTCCCGTGAAGGGCTGGCAATTCGCGGGTACCTATAGCCTCGGCGCGGCGCAGATCGCGCTGAAATCGCAGGCCTGTTCGATCGGGCGGAGCGTGGTGTTCATGGGCACCGGGCCGCTGCTGTATCTGGTCGCGAGTCAATATGTGCAGGCGGGCGCGAAAGTCGCCGCCGTGCTCGATACGTCGGCGGCAGGCGCGCGTTTGTGTGCCTTGCCGAAGCTGCTTGCGCGTTTCGATGTTTTGCGCAAGGGCAGCGCGCTCGTGGGTGCGCTCAAGCGTGCGGGCGTGCCGATGTACAACGGCATCGAGCCGGTTGAAATCGTCGGCACGCCGGACGAGGGTGTGAGCGCCGTGCGCTTTCGCACCGCGAGCGGCCAGATCGAGCAGATCGATTGCGACGCCATCGGCATGGGCTATCACCTGCGTCCCGAAACGCAGCTCGCCGATCTCGCGCGCTGCGCGTTCCGCTTCGATACGCTGACGCGTCAATGGCTGCCGCAAATCGACGAACTCGGACGCAGCAGCGTGCCCGGCGTGTATCTCGCGGGCGATGGCGTGCGTGTGCTGGGCGCGGATGGTGCCGAAAACGCGGGCCGTCTTGCTGCGCATGCCGCGCTGATCGATCTGGGCCGAACAGAGCAAGCGGGCGCGCTCGATGCGCTCAAGCGCGAGCAACGCCGCATGGACCGCTTTCGCGAGGGACTGGCGCAAGCGTTCGAGTGGCCCGCGCAACAGATCGCGAAGCTGCCCGACGAAACCATTGTGTGCCGCTGCGAAGGCATCACGGCGGGCGAATTGCGCCGCGTGATCCGCGACGAGGGCGCGCAGGAAGCCAACCGCGCGAAGGCGCTGAGCCGCGTGGGCATGGGCCGTTGCCAGGGACGCTATTGCGGCCACGCGGCGGCGGAAATTATCGCGGACGCCGCGCGCGTGCCGCTCGAGCAAGTCGGACGTTTGCGCGGGCAGGCGCCCGTGAAGCCGCTGGCCATCGCGACTGTGGAGGATACGGAGTGAAGCGCGCGCAAGCCGATGTTTTGATCGTGGGGGGCGGCTTCATGGGCGCCGCCACCGCGTTTTTCCTGCGTCGCCGCGGCAAGTCGGTGATTCTGCTCGAACGCCAGTTGATCGGCCAGCAGGCGAGCGGCACCAACTTCGGCAACGTGCGCCGTCAAGGGCGCTTGCTCGCGCAATTGCCGCTGGCGAACCGCTCGCGAGAAATCTGGCTGCGCATGCCGGAATTGATCGGTCACGATGCCGAGTTTCTGATGTCAGGCCATTTGCGCGTGTGCTATCGCTCCGAGCAGGCCGACATGTTCGAGACCTACGCGCGCGATGCGAAGCATTACAACCTCGATCTGGAAATGCTGCACGGCGATGCCTTGCGCAAGCGCTTTCCGTTTATCGGCCCTGAAGTGCTGGCCGGTTCGTATGCGCCTATCGACGGCCATGCGAATCCGCGTCTCGCTGCGCCCGCGTTCGGACGCGCCGCCGCGAAACTCGGCGCGCAAATCTTTGAAAACACCGATATTGTCTCGGTCGAAAAAGAAGGCAATGAGTTTCGCGCCACCAGCGCCGACGGCCGCACGTTTCATGCGCCCGTTCTGCTGATTACGGCCGGTGCGTGGGGCAGCACTTTGAGCGAGCAGTTCGGCGAGCCGGTGCCGATTGCCGTCCACGGTCCGCAAATGGCCGTGACTGAACCGGTGCCGTATAGCATCGCGCCGGCAGTGGGCGTATCGTCGCCGCAGATCGCGGAGGTCGTGTATTTCCGCCAGGTCGCGCGCGGCAATATCGTGATTGGCGGTTGTGCACGCGGGCCTGCGTTTCTCGATGCGCGTCGTGCGAAAGTGCTGCCGCAAAGCACCTTGCTGCAATTTCGCCAGGCGCAGCGCGTCGCGCCCGCGCTCAAGCGGCTCAATATTATTCGCGTCTGGAGCGGCGTGGAAGGCTATATGCCCGACGATCGGCCGATCATGGGCGCGAGCGGAACCACGACCGGTTTGTTCTACGCGTTCGGTTTCTGCGGGCACGGTTTTCAACTCGGACCGGGCGTGGGCGACACGATGGCCGAACTGATCGACACGGGCGCAAGCTCGACGCCGATCGAGCCGTTCGATATTCGCCGCTTTGCCGCCTTTCAACCGCCTGCAGGCGGTCCGCAGGCCGCACCGCAATCGGTGCCGGCGACCTGATTCACGGACTCGCAGGCATGCCATGTTGATTGCTTCGACTTTGCAGACCGCGCCGACTGCACGGCGCAGCGGCGAAACCCGCACCACGGAAACGACGCGCGCCGTGCAGCGCGCGCTCGATTTCATCGAGTCGTGTTTCGCCGAGCCGATCAGTCTGAGCGAACTTGCGGAAATAGCGGGACTGAGCGTGTCGCGTTTCGCGGCGCGTTTTAGCGGCGAAGTGGGTGTGTCGCCGCAGCAATATGTGCGCATCGTGCGCGTGCGTCACGCGCAGCGTCTGCTGCGCCGTGGCATCTCGCCTTCGCTCGTGGCGGCGGAAGTGGGCTTTTTCGATCAAAGCCATTTGTGCCGCCATTTCAAACGCGTGCTGGGCCGCACACCGGTCGAATGGCTCAATGCGGGCGCGCCGTCTCTTTCTTTATCCCCGATTGTTCCTGTCGCTTCGCGTGCGTGAGGCGTCTTGTGCAGCTTGATCCGTGCGCGCAATAAAAAAGCCGCGAGACTCAAGGCGAATCTCGCAGCCGGAACTTAAGCGATAGTTGCGCGCGCTTCTTTTTAGAAAGCGCGCGCGATTCAGTCAAGCCCTTTATGACAACGCGGCGCGTACTTCGCGCTCTTCGAGCACATCGTCGAGCGTGCGTTTCAGGCGCGTGAACAACTGCTCGAATTCCGCTTCGCCATAACAGAGCGCGGGTGCGAAACCGAGAATGTTGTCGCCGAAAGCGCGGAACACCAGGCGATTGCGATAAGCGGACGCCGCAATGCGATCCGCGAGTTTCAGCGAAGCATCGAAACGCGCGCGCGTGGATTTGTTCGCGACGAGTTCGAGCGCGCCAAGCAGACCTCGATGACGCGAATCGCCCACGAGCGGATGATCGAGCAGGCCGTCGAGACCGGCGGCGAAACGGGGCGCCAATGCCTGCGCGTTCGCGAGCAGACCGCCTTCGTGATAGAGGCGCAAAACTTCGAGACCGATGGCGGCGCTCACCGGATGCGCGGAATAGGTCTGGCCGTGGCCCACGATCGCCGTATCGTTCTTGTCGCCCGCGATGCCTTGATACACGGCGTCGGACATGAGCACAGCGCCCATCGGCGCATAACCCGAGGTGAGACCTTTGGCGACCGTCATCAGATCGGGCTCGACATCTTCGGCTTCGCAGGCAAACAGCGGGCCGGTGCGGCCGAAACCCGTGATGACTTCGTCGGCCACGAACAGGATGTCGAGACGGCGGCACGCGTCGCGCATCGCCTTGAGCCAGCCGCGCGGCGGCACGATCACGCCGCCCGAACCTTGAATCGGCTCGCAGAAAAACGCAGCCACATGTTCCGCGCCGAGTTGCGCGACTTTCGCTTCGAGCGACGCGACGGAAGCGGCGATCAGCGCGGCGTCGTCGGCACCGTCTTCGCGGCGATAGGCGTAAGGCGAGGGCAGATGATGCTGGTTCGGCAGCGGCAGATCGAAATGGCGATGAAACGCGGGCAGCGCCGTGAGGCCCGCACCGACCGACGACGAACCGTGATAACCGCGTTCGAGCGCAATCATCTGCTTCTTGCCCGGACGGCCCGTGGCGTTGAAATAATGCGTGATAAAGCGAATCGCCGAATCGACCGCATCGGAACCGCCGAGCGTGAAATACACGTGCTGCAGCGAAGCCGGCGTCACGTCGACGAGTTTCTGCGCCAGTTCGATGGCCGGTTCCGACGAGAAATGGAAATACGTGGTCGCGTAAGGCAGTCGCGTCATCTGGCGCGTGGCGGCTTCGACAATGCTCTGCTGACCGTAACCGACATTCACGCACCAGAGACCCGAAAACGCGTCGAGCAATTCATTGCCGTCGATATCGCGCAGATACGCGCCGTGACCGGATTCGAGCACGGTCGTCCCTCGCGCTTCATGCGCGCGATAGTTGATCACAGGGTGAATCAGATGCTTGCGATCGGCTTCGATCAGCGGCGAATTGGACATGACGTGACGGCCCCGTTGAATGACGGTGAGTGACAAAGTGGATCGCACGATGGTAGCGCCGCGCGTGTCTCGGCGTGCAGGGAAAAAATCGCGCAAACAGCAGCGGCGCACTCTTTTCGGGGGCTTTTCAGCATTTTCTGCTGGGGCGTTCCAACGCCGCGCCACGTGTGCCGAAGCGCTTCGCGGTTCGCCAAATCGCGTCTACAATGCGGCGATATTCGATGCGGTTTGGTGGCGCGGCCGGATGGATCAACGCCATTCCTGCCCCATGGTCTCTTCACACACGAACAGGTAACCGAAACAATGAGCAAGACTTACAGGATCGCGGCGATTGCCGGCGACGGCATTGGTCAGGAAGTGATGCCCGAGGGCGTGCGCGTGGTGGAAGCCGCCGCGAAGCAATTCGGCCTCTCTATCGAGTTCACGCATTTCGACTGGGCGAGCTGCGATTACTACCTGCAGCACGGCAAGATGATGCCCGACGACTGGTTCGCCACGCTCAAGGGTTTCGATGCGATTTACTTCGGCGCGGTGGGTTGGCCCGAGAAGGTGCCCGACCATATTTCCCTGTGGGGTTCGCTGCTCAAATTCCGCCGCGAATTCGACCAGTATGTGAATCTGCGTCCCGTGCGTCTGCTGCCGGGCGTGCCGTGTCCGCTCGCCAACCGCAAGCCCGGCGATATCGACTTCTTCGTCGTGCGCGAAAACACCGAGGGCGAATACAGCTCGGTGGGCGGCAAGATGTTCGAAGGTACCGAGCGTGAATTCGTGCTGCAGGAATCGGTGTTCACGCGCCAGGGCGTGGATCGCATTCTCAAGTACGCATTCGAACTCGCGAATCAGCGCGGCCGCAAGAAACTCACGGCGGCCACGAAGTCGAATGGCATTTCGATCAGCATGCCGTATTGGGACGAACGCGTCGCGGAGATGGCGCGGGATTATCCGCAAGTGCAATGGGATAAACAGCACATCGACATTCTGTGCGCGCGCTTTGTTTTGCAGCCCGATCGTTTCGACGTGGTGGTGGCCTCGAATCTGTTCGGCGATATTCTTTCCGACCTCGGTCCTGCCTGCACGGGCACGATCGGCCTCGCGGCGTCGGCGAATCTGAATCCGGAGCGCAAGTTCCCGTCGCTGTTCGAACCTGTTCACGGTTCCGCGCCCGATATTTTCGGCAAGCAGATTGCGAATCCGGTCGCGATGATCTGGTCGGGCGCGATGATGCTCGAATTCCTCGGCAACGGCGACGCGCAGTTCAAGGCGGCGCACGACGCGATCATGCAGGCGATCGAGAAGGTGCTCGTGGAAGGTCCGCGCACGCCCGATATGGGCGGCACGTCGAAGACGGCGGACGTGGGCGCGGCGGTGGTTGCTGCGTTGCAATAAGCCCCGCAGCCAGCGTGTGCGTGTGCGCACGAGCCTGACACTTGCCGGGATCGGACCGCCGCGTTACCGTGTGGCGGTCCGCTTTCCCGTGGAGACGTCATGACCGCACACGCGCATTCGTCGTTTGCCGCCTTCGAGCCCGCGCGCGCCGCGTTGCTCGTCATGCATTATCAGACCGATATTCTCGGGCTGTTTCCGGCGGTCGCGCCGGTTTTGCTCGCGAATACGCGCGCGTTATGCGATGCCGCGCGCGCGAAAGGCGTGCGCGTGGTGTTCGCCAATCTGCGATTCAGCGCCGGATATCCGGAAGTCAGTTCGTTGAACAAGAACGGGCAGGGCATTAAAAGTCTGGGCCTGTTTATCGACGACCGGACCGCGCCGGAACTGGCTCAACAGCCCGACGAAGCGCTGATCGACGCGCATCGTGCCAGCGTATTCACCGGCACCGGTTTGCAGGCGCAACTCGCGGCGCAAGGCGTGGATACGCTGATCATGGTGGGCATTGCGTCGACGGGTGTCGTGCTCTCGTCGCTGTCTCATGCGAGCGACGCGGACTTCCGTCTCTACACCGTCAAGGACTGTTGTTACGACCCGGATGAGGTCGTGCACGAGCATCTGTTTGCTACGGCGTTCGAAACCCGCAGTACGGTGCTCTCACTCGACGAGGCGCTGCGCCTGCTCGCGTGAGCGAAGCACACCACCTCACGCGAATTCCGCGCGTCGCGAGGCGAAACTCAGCGCCAGCACCGCGAAAATCAGCACGCCCGTCGCCACTTGCTGCCAATAGAAGTTCCAGCCGATCAGCAACAATCCGTTCGCGACGAGACTCAGCAGCAACACGCCGAGCAGCGTGCCAGGCACATTGGGGCGCCGCGTGCGTGACAGCGTCGTGCCGATGAAAGTCGCGCCGATCGCGTTGAGCAGATAACCGTTGCCCGCTTGCGGCACGTAGGCCTTCACCATCGACGCCAGCAGCAGGCCGACCACGCCATAGATCAGCGCGCCCGCCACGAAGGTGGCGACCACCACGGCCGCGACCGGCAAGCCCGAATAGCGCGCGACGCCGGGCTGCGAGCCGAGCGCGGCGCTGTAGCGTCCGAACACCGAATGCGCGAGCGCCACATGCACGGCCAGCGCGAGCGCCGCGACGATCCACAAGGGCAGCGGCACGCCCGCGAAGCTGCCGTGCGCGAGCGCGCTGAACAGCGGCGGCAGGCTCATGCCGAGCAGATAAACGGGCTGACCGCCATCGGTGGCGAGTTGCTGCAAGGTCTGGCCGATAAACAGCGTGCCGAGCGTCGCGAGAAACGGCGCGATGCCGAGTCCCGCCACCAGCACGCCGTTGAACGCGCCCACCAGCAAGGCCGCGCCGAGTCCCGCGAACGCGGCCAGCGGCACGCCCACGTGATGCGCGGTGAGCAGCACGAACACGAGGCTCCCGACATCGACAGCGGTGCCGAGCGAGAGATCGACCGCGCCGATCGAGAGCGCGAGCGTCATGCCGAGTGACGCGATTGCCAGCAATGCGAAGTTGTTGAGCAGCACGTCGGCGAGGTTGGCCGTACGCGCGAAGCCCGGCGAGCACACCGCGAAGAACACGCTGACGGCGACCAGCGCGCCCGGCAGCGAAAAGCGCTGAACGCGCGCGAACCAGTCAGTCATGAGCATGGGTTCCGAGATGACGACGGCGCAGCAGCGCCGTGGTCGCGACCACGAACAGGATCAGTGCGCCTTCCACGCCGTTGACCCAGTAGCTGGAAACGTTGTCGAGTTGAAAGCCGTTGCTGACCACGCCGATGAACAGCACGGCCAGCAGCGTGCCGGGCATGGTCGGGACCATGCGGCGCGAAAACACCACGCCGAGCAGCGCCGACGCCACCACCGCCAGCAGGTTTTCGCCCGCGCCCGGCGAACTGCCGCTCAGCAGCGCCGACGAGGCGAGCGCGGCGAGTCCCGCCGCGAATCCGCCGATCAGATAGCTCGCGGCCACATAAGCGCGCACGTTCAGGCCCGCCGCGCGCGCGGCTTGCGCGTGCTCGCCGCTCGCGCGCAAGCGCAGCCCGAACGGTGTGTAGTGGACCAGCAGCGTGAACAGCGCAGCGACCGCGACCAGCGCCGTCGCCATATGCGGGATGCCGAATGCGCCTTCGTCGATCAACCAGCCGAGCAGCGGCGAGGACGCGGGCACCGACGTATTCTGCGTGAGCACGAGTTCGAGGCCCGCGCAGAGATTCATCGTCGTGAGCGTGGCCAGCAGCGGC
>NZ_JAAGPN010000128.1:0-22709 GCF_017104805.1 Paraburkholderia sp. Ac-20347
CAGGCCGCGAGCGAGCCCGCAGCCGCACCTGCGCCGGTGCAGACGGCGTCGGCGCCCGCCGCCGCGTCGGGCGCGAGCACGACCGTCACGGCCGCGCAGCCGCCGAAGAATCCGGTGCGCCTGCACTTCGGCCAGCTCGTGCTGCAAAACGGCCGCGTGAACTACACCGACAACTTCATCAAGCCAAACTACACAGCCGACCTCGTGCAGATCCAGGGGACCGTGGGCGCGTTCGGCACGGAGTCGACCACGCCCGCACCCGTCGACGTCTCGGCGAAGCTCGCGGCCAACGGCCCGATCACGATCAAGGGCACGGTGAATCCGCTGATCGCCAAGCCGTCGCTCGATCTCACCGCGAGCGCGCACGACATCGAGCTGACGAATCTCACGCCGTATTCCGCGAAGTACGCGGGCTATCCGATCACCAAGGGCAAGCTCAACGTCGACCTGCACTATCAGCTCGCCGACGATCAGCTCACAGCGAACAACCACATCTTCATCGACCAGTTGACGTTCGGCGATCACGTCGACAACGACACGGCGACCAAGCTGCCAGTGCGTCTCGCGATCTCGCTGCTGAAGAACCGGCGCGGCGAAATCGACGTGAACATTCCGGTGTCGGGTTCGCTCTCGAATCCGGAGTTCAGCATTGGCGGGCTGATCTGGAAAGCGGTGCTGAATCTGATCGCGAAGGCCGTGACCGCGCCGTTCTCGCTGCTCGCGAATGCGTTCGGCGGCAGCGGCGAAGAACTCGGTTATGTGGAATTCGCGCCGGGCACGGCGACGCTCACCGACGCCGATACGAAGAAGCTCGACACCATCGCCAAGGCGCTCGACGACAAGCCGTCGATCAAGATCGATCTGATCGGCCGCGTCGATCCGGCCGTGGATACGCCTGCGCTGCGCGAGAAATACGTGGATCGTCTCGTGCGTCAGCAGAAGGTGAAGGACACCGTGGGCAACGGCGAAAGCGTGGATACGTCGGAAGTGAAGGTCGATCCGAAGGAATACGACAAGTATCTCGAGAAGGCCTATAAATCGGGCGATTTCAAGAAGCCGCGCAATATGATCGGCCTGACCAAGACCTTGCCCGACGACGACATGAAGCAGGCGCTCGCCGAACACGCGCCCGTCGACGACGCGACGCTGCGCGATCTTGCGCAGCAGCGCGCGCAGGCGGTGCAGCAGTATTTCGAGGGCAAGGTGGATCCGAGCCGCGTGTTCGTAGTGGCGCCCAAGCTCGATGCCAAGGGGATCGACGACAAGGGCGCGACAACGCGGGTGGATTTCGGCCTGAAGTAAGCGGCTGACGATGCAAAAAAAAAGCGCGCCCTTGTGAGGCGCGCTTTTTTATTCCGTTGCACGGAATCGAGCCAGTTCGCGCCGGATTGGCGCGATGGACTCAGGGCGAAACCAGACGGCTCGCGCTCACGTCACGTGCTGCCCGCCACCTTGCCTCGAATGCGTCCCAGCACCCGCTCGAACTCGAACCACGGCAATTCGATCGAGTCGAGTGAACTCTTGATGCACACGCCCAGTTCCGTATCGCCTTCCATCACGAGACGGCGACTGAAAAACAGCGTATCGGCATCTTCTTTACGGCGCATGAGCGCGAAAAAATCGCGCGCAACGGCGCTAATGACGAGATCGGGTTGCCCGGACGGACGCAATGCATGAAAGGCATTCGCGCGATACACGAAATCAAGAACGAGGCCCGCGTCTTTCACCTCGATGCGCAGCGCGCGCCCCTCGATCGACGATTTCAGATCGTCGGGAAGATGAGGGCGAAGCGCGAGGTTCAGCGCTCTGGCGAACAGTATCGTGCCGGGATACGCGGGTAGCAGCGAAAGCACGCGCTTGATGGGCGACGGGATGCGATGCAACAGTTCATTCATTTCAGGTCCTCTACGAAGCATCCATTCAGGATCGAACGAATTCGAAGCCGGGTTTCGAATGCCAATAGCCATTGCACGGCGCGGCGGGCATCAAGGGAAGCATGTGCGCCAAGGCGTCCGCGGATTCGGACGGCGCGCGAATGACGCGGTGAAACAGCGACACGAGTTCTTCGGTGTGATGTTGCTGCGGGCTGATACGCACGATATCGACACCCATGTTTTGCATCGTGCCGATTTCGTCGATCAGCGTGTAGATATTCGCGGTCTGCGTGGAGATGCCGTTGAGCACGAAAAGCGGCTGCGATTCGCGTGTTTCCAGCAGCATGCCGTCGGGATAGTCCTTGCACACGTACTGGCAATTGTCTTTGGGGAAATTGCGGTTGCGTGCGCTGAAACAGCGCGCGGAATACGCCAGCGGCAAACGTCCGTAAGCGAACACCTCGGTTTGCATGCCTGCCGGTCGCGCATGCTGTAACGCGCGCAAATCGAACTGATGCATTTCGTGCGGCGCCACCCAGCGTTTTGCACCTGCTTCCGCGAATATTTCGAGTGTCGGCGGATTGAAGATATTCAGCGATGCGCCTGCCACGAAGGGTTTTCCTCGCGTACGCTGCACGGCGCCCACGTCGTTGGCCTCGACGCTGTAGCGGCCGTTTTCTGCGATGTCCGTGAGCACGCGCATGTCCTTGCCGGACTCCAGCAAGGTTTGCGTGCTCAGCACGACTTCCTTGCCCGCTTCGGTTAATCGTGCGGCAATGTCCATCCAGTCCGACAGCCGCATTTCGTGGCGGCGCGAACACACCACTTCGCCGAGATAGACGATATCGACCGGCATCATCGCCACGCGCTCGTAGAACGCGAGCAATGTCGTGCGCGGCCAATAATATTGAACGGGTCCAAGCGAGATCTTCAAGGTTGACGCTCCGTGCGATGCGCGTGGCAATGACTCATTTCCAGGGGCGATGCAGTGCGCCCAAAGTCTGCTGATGTCCTTCGGAAAGCCGCGAAAGATCGGTCTGCCATTCGGACTGAACGCGAAAGCGCAGCGGGTCGCGCAGACACTGGTCGATCGCTTCGCGCCACACGTGCGTGACCTGTTCGACATACGCAGAACTGCGTTGACGTCCTTCTATTTTCACCGCGCGCACGCCCATCTCGATCAGCTTTGGCAGCAGTTCGAGCGTGTTCAGGCTGGTCGGTTCTTCGATCGCGTAATACGCCTCGCCTTCGACCACGAAGCGTCCTTTGCACAGCGTCGGATAGCCGCTCTTTTCATTGGCGTCGTAGCGGTCGATCAGCAGGCCGTTCAGTCGCGATTCGAGTCCCGCCGCCGTCTGCAACCAGCGCACGGCTTTCGCGGGCGAACACACGCCATTCAGATTCGGCGATTCGCCGGTCACGTACGACGACAGCGCACAACGGCCTTCCGCCATCACGCACAGACTGCCGAAACCAAAGACCTCGATTTCGACCGGCGTTTCGCTGATCAACTGCTCGACTTGCGACAGCGACAGCACGCGAGGCAAGACCGCGCGCGCGATGCCGAATTGCTCGTGATAGAAGTTGACCGCCTGATGATTGGTGGCCGATCCCTGCACCGATAAATGCAGTCGCAATCCCGGGTGATGTCGCGAAGCGTAACGCATGAGACCGGGGTCGGCGAGAATCACGGCATCGACGCCCAGATCCGCGGCGGCATCCACGGCGCTGTGCCAGTTCGCAATCGAGTCCGGTTGCGGATAGGTGTTGAGCGCGAGAAAGACCTTGCGCTTGAGCGCATGCGCGTAGCGAATGCCGGTTTCTATCGCTTCGCGAGTGAAATTCAGCCCGGAAAAGTTGCGCGCGTTTGTCGCATCCCGAAAGCCGAGATAGACACAGTCGGCGCCATTGTCGACTGCGATTTTCAGCGCGGGAAGATTACCGGCGGGGCAGACCAGTTCGATCGGCGACGGGTCCGGTTGAGCGTCTTTGGGGAAATGCATTTTCGACTTCACTCAAAGCAAAAGCAGTCGTGAATTCAGTGCGGCGCGTCACTTCGCCACTTGATTTCCAGTGGCTAATGAACGACGCCGCGTAATCGACGAATGCTTCTATGGAGTTGCGTTGAAAATGAATATAGGCAACTACGGCCGGAAGGGAAATTACCGTTTTGATATTGGTATCGATACAAAGCGGTATAGATATACCGCGATTCCGGATTTCATTTCACTTCGCTTCACGTCACGCCGCACGTTTCCCGAATGCATGTTTCTCGATCACCCGCGCGAGCGTGGCGAACGCCGGCTCGATGTGCTCGTGCGGCACGCACGCGTAACCGGTTAGTAATCCTTTCCGTTGCTGCTTGCCGAGATAATACGAAGCGAGCGGCCGCACGATCACGCCCGCGTCGTAAGCCGCCGCCGTCACTACGCGGTCGTCGCAATGTTCCGGCAGACCGAGCACGAAATGCAGGCCGGCTTCGTCGCCCATCACGGGCAGCGCATCGCCGAAATGCCGCGTCACCGCATCGATCAACAATTGCCGCCGCTCGCCGTAGAGCGTGCGCATGCGGCGCACGTGCGAAGTCAGATAACCGTCCATGATGAATTCGGCCAGGACTGCCTGCTGCATCAATTGGCCTTCGCGATACAGCTCCGCCACGCCGGTGCGAAAGGTCGCCGCGAGGCGTTCGGGCACGACCATATAGCCCACGCGCAAGCCCGGAAACAGCAGCTTGCCGAGACTGCCCACGTAGATCACGCGATCCGATTCGTCGAGCCCCTGCAGCGACGCGAGCGGCCGGCTGCCGTAGCGAAACTCGCTGTCGTAATCGTCTTCGATGATCCAGACCTTGTGCTGGCGCGCGTATTCGAGCAGCGTGCGGCGGCGCGCGAGGCTCATCACCATGCCGAGCGGATATTGATGCGACGGCGTGACGAGCGCCATGCGCGGCGGATGGCGCAGATCCGATTCGCGCGGATTCAATCCTTCGGCATCCACAGGAATCGGCGCGAGTTTGATGCCCGACGCCTGCAGCACGCTGCGCGCGCCCCAGTAGCACGGTTCTTCGACCCACGCGCGGTCGCCGTGGTCGGCGAGCAGACGCACGGCGAGATCGATCGACTGATGAATGCCGGTGGTGATGATGATCTGGTCGGGCGTGCAGCGCACCGAGCGCGCGACGCGCAAATAGTCCGACAACGCGCGCCGCAAAGGCCGATAGCCGCCGCCCGGCGCGTAGGTGAGCAGATCGTGGCTCGCCGACTTCCAGAGCCGCGATTGCAGGCGGCTCCAGGTGCGCGCGGGAAACTCGGCCACGTCCGGCACGCCGGGCATGAACGCGCCCCATTGCTTGGCGGAGACGCCCGCTTCGTCGATCAGGCGCTGTCCGCGCACCGACATGTCGCCGCGCGGACAGGCGGCGGGTTCGCCAGTCGCGGCGTTCGCGGCCGACGCGTCAGCGCCGTCCGGCGTGGCCACGTTCGCGCGCGGGCCGATCGCGGCGGAATCCGGGCGCGTATCGGCCACATAGGTGCCGCTGCCGGTGGTCGAAAGCACGTAGCCTTCGGCGCTCAACTGGTCGTAGACGTGCAGCACCGTATTGCGCGCGATGCCCAGGTCGCCCGCGAGCGTGCGCGAGCTGGGCAGCTTGGTGCCGGGCGCGAGTTTGCCGGTCAGGATGGCCTGCTGCATCAGGCGCAGGAGCTGCCGGTAGACGGGTTCGACGTCGTTTTTATCAAGCTGCGCGGCCAGCCAGTCGGACAAAATGACCATGACCAAGTGGTTCCATCAGGAATAATGAAATGGCTCCATTGGATAGAGCCGGGACCGACTATAGTAATCCGCACGTCAGATCTGGTTAATGCAAGCGACAGAAATAATTTAATCGCGCCGGATCGACAGTTCGCGGCAATACGGGCTCGCGGCAATACGGAATAGAGACAGGAGACTGGGCGATGAAGCAATCGGACGTGATCGTCAGCTTTCGCGGCGTGCGCAAGACCTACGACGGCGAAACGCTGGTCGTGAAGCAACTCGATCTGGACATCTATCAGGGCGAGTTCCTGACGCTGCTGGGGCCGTCCGGCTCGGGCAAGACCACGTGCCTGATGATGCTCGCCGGCTTCGAGTTTCCCACTGGCGGCGAGATCCGTCTCGAAGGCAAGCTGCTCAACAACGTGCCGCCGCACAAGCGCGATATCGGCATGGTGTTCCAGAACTACGCGCTGTTCCCGCACATGACGGTCGAGCAGAACGTGGCGTATCCGCTGGGCGTGCGCAAGGTGCCCGCCGGCGAGCGCGCCGCGCGCGTGAACGACGCGCTCAAGATGGTGCGCATGGAAAGCTTCGCGAAGCGTTATCCGGCGCAACTGTCGGGCGGTCAGCAGCAGCGTATCGCGCTGGCGCGCGCGCTGGTGTTCCAGCCCAAACTCGTGCTGATGGACGAGCCGCTCGGCGCGCTCGACAAGCAACTGCGCGAACATATGCAGTACGAACTGAAGTCGCTGCACGAGAAGCTCGGCGTCACTTTCGTCTACGTTACGCACGATCAGGGCGAGGCGCTCACCATGTCGGACCGCGTCGCGGTGTTCGACAAAGGCATCGTGCAGCAGCTCGACACGGTGGATCGTCTGTATGAGTCGCCGTGCAACGAGTTCGTCGCGAACTTCATCGGCGACAGCAATCGCCTGCGCGGCAAGATCGCCTCGGTCGAAGGCGAGTTCTGCGAAATCCATCTGGCCGACGGCACGCGTCTCAAGGGCCGCAACGTTGCGGGCGCGCAGGCGGGCGCCGACGCCATCGCGTGCATCCGGCCCGAGCGCATGAAGCTCGCCGCGAACGGTGCGTCGAATGGCGCGCTGAGCGGTGCGAACGCCATCGCGGGCGAGGCCCGCAGTCTGATCTATTACGGCGACCACGTGCGCATGCGCTGCGGTCTGCCCCAGCAGGACGAGTGCTTCGTGAAGGTGCCGCTCGGCACCGAGGCGCTCGCCGGTTTCGCGCCCGGTCAGCCGGTCGCGCTCGAGTTTGCGCCCGAACATCTGCGCGTGTTCGCGTGAAGACGACCGGGCCACGCCTCCCGTGCTGAAGGGCCCGGCAAGACAACCACCAAGGAGAAGGGACTCACCATGAAGAAGATCGGCAACATGCGCGTTGCGGCGGTCGCGGCCACGCTCGCACTCTCGTTCGGCGCGGCGCACGCGGCGGAACTCACGGTCGTCAACTTCGGCGGCGCGAATGGCAACGCGCAGAAGGCGGCCTTCAACGAGCCGTACCAGGCGCAGTCGGGCACCAAGATCACCACCGTCGAGTACAACGGCGAGCAGGCCAAGGTCAAGGCGATGGTCGAGGCGAAGCACGTCAACTGGGACGTGGTGGAAGTCGAAACGGGCGACATCGCGCGCGGCTGCGACGAAGGCCTGTACGAAAAGCTCGACTGGTCGAAGCTCGGCAACAAGAGCGACTTCATCAAGGCCGCGCAGCAGCCGTGCGGCGCAGGCTTCTTCGTGTGGTCGACGGCGCTCGCCTATAACGCCGACAAGCTCAAGACCGCGCCCACGAGCTGGGCCGACTTCTGGGACACGAAGAAATTCCCGGGCAAGCGCGGCATGCGCAAGGGCGCTCAGTACAACCTCGAATTCGCGCTGATGGCCGACGGCGTCGCGCCGCAGGACGTCTACAAGGTGCTTTCGACGAAGGCGGGCCAGGACCGCGCGTTCAAGAAGCTCGACGAACTGAAGCCGAACATCCAGTGGTGGGAAGCGGGCGCGCAGCCGCCGCAGTTCCTCGTGGCCGGCGACGTCGTGATGTCCACGGCCTTCAACGGCCGCATCGACGCCGCGCAGCGCGAAGGCAAGAACCTCAAGGTCGTGTGGAACGGCAGCATCTACGATCTGGACTACTGGGCGATTCCGAAGGGCTCGCCGAACAAGGACGCGGCGCTCAAGTACATCGCCTACACGCTCTCGCCGAAGCCGCAGCAGGAGTACGCGAAGCACATCGCCTACGGTCCGGTGAACCAGAACGCCATCAAGGCGCTCGACGAGAAGACGCTGGAAAACCTGCCGAACTCGCCGGCCAACGGCAAGAACGCGGTGCAGCAGAACCTCACGTTCTGGACCGACCACGGCGACGAGCTGGAGCAGCGCTTCGCATCGTGGGCCGCGAAGTAAGCGCCTGAATCGACGCATGAACCGTTGAAGTATCCGTTGCGCGGCGCGCCTCGTTTTTCGCGAGGCGCGCCGCGCGGCAACGGAGGCAGTGCAGGAGACTTGATGTGACAACGATGACGACCGCGACCCAAGTCGCCGACGACGCAGGCGAATCGAGCGCGCGCCTCAAGCGCGAACTGCGCCTCGCGCAGGCGAAGAAGCGCACGATGGCGCTGCTGCTGATCGCGCCGCTGGCGATCTTTCTGGTGCTGATTTTCGTCGTGCCGATCGCGGCGCTGCTCACGCGCGCCGTGCAGAATCCCGAAGTGGCCACCGCGCTGCCGCACACGATCGCGGCGCTGCACGGCTGGGACCGCAAGAGCGCGCCGCCCGACGCGGCGTATGCCGCGCTCGCGCAGGACCTCACCGCGGTGCAGGACGGCGACGCCATGGGCGCGCTCGCGCGCCGCCTGAACGTGGAAATCGCGGGCTACCGCTCGCTCGTCGCGAAGACCGCGCGCGCCATGCCGCTCGCCGACGACGATGGCAAGCCGCTCACACTCACGCCCGCGCAGACGCGCGCCAGAATCGTCGAACTCGACGACCGCTGGAACGACGTCGCGTACTGGCAAGCCATCGCGAAGAACAGCGGCCGCTATTCGCCGTTCTATCTGCTCGCGTCGCTCGATCACAAGCAGGACGCATTCGGCAACATCGTGGCCGCCGATCCCGAGCAGCAGATCTATCTCGCCGTCTTCGGCCGCACCTTCGTGATCAGCGTGTTCGTCACGTTGTTCGCGCTCGCGCTCGGCTATCCGCTCGCCTACTGGATCTCGACGCTTTCCGAGCGCCGCGCGAATCTCGTGATGATCCTCGTGCTGATTCCGTTCTGGACGTCGATTCTCGTGCGCGTGGCCGCATGGATCGTGATCCTGCAAAGCGAAGGGCTCGTGAACAAGGCGCTGATCGGCACCGGCATCATTTCGTCGCCGCTATCGCTGCTGTTCAACCGCGTGGGCGTCTATATCTCGATGACGCACATTCTGCTGCCCTTCATGGTGCTGCCGCTCTACAGCGTGATGAAGTCGATTCCGCCGACGTTTCAGCGCGCGGCCGTCTCGCTCGGCAGCCATCCGTTCGCGGCCTTCTGGCGCGTGTACGTGCCGCAGACCTATCCGGGCATCGGCGCGGGCGTGCTGCTCGTCTTCATCCTCTCGATCGGCTACTACATCACGCCCGCGCTGCTCGGCGGTCCGGCCGACCAGATGGTGAGCTACTACGTGGCGTACTTCACGAACGTGTCGATCAACTGGGGCATGGCGTGCTCGCTCGGCGCGCTGCTGCTGGCGGCCACGACCGTGCTGTATTTCGTCTACGTGCGCTTCACGCGCACGAACCTGAGCCTCGGCTAACGGAGGCCACGTCATGAAATTCGCGAAACCGCTTTTTGCGCCGCACACTTCGGGCATTGAACGCGTCTGGTACTTCACGTTGCGCGGCCTCGCCGTGCTCACGCTGCTGTATCTGATCCTGCCGGTGCTGGCGATCGTGCCGCTCTCGTTCTCGTCGAGCACGTTTCTCGTCTATCCGATTCCGGGCTGGTCGCTGCGCTGGTACGAAAACCTCGTGATGTCCGACGAGTGGCGCATGGCCGCGAAGAACAGCTTCATCGTCGGGCCGCTCGCGACGGTGGTGGCCACCGTGCTCGGCACGCTTGCGGCCATCGGTCTGAACAAGGCCGATTTCCGCGGCAAGTCGCTGCTGATGGCGATCCTCATTTCGCCGATGATCGTGCCCGTCGTGGTGGTGGGCGTGGGCATGTATCTGTTCTTCGCGCCGCTCGGCCTCGCCAACACGTATATCGGGCTGATTCTCGCGCACGCGTCGCTGGGCGTGCCCTTCGTGGTGACGACGGTCTCCGCCACGCTCGCGGGCTTCAATCACAATCTCGTGCGCGCGAGTCTCTCGCTGGGCGCGAATCCGGTCACGACCTTCTTCCGCATCACGCTGCCCGTGATCGCGCCGGGCGTGATTTCGGGTGCGCTGTTCGCGTTCGCGACGTCGTTCGACGAAGTGGTCGTCACGCTGTTCCTCGCGGGCGCCGATCAAACGACGCTGCCGCGCCAGATGTTCACCGGCATCCGCGAAAACATCAGCCCGACGATTGCCGCGCTCGCGACGATCCTGATCGTGTTTTCGACCTGTCTGCTGCTGGCGCTCGAATGGCTGCGCGGCAGGAATGCGGCGCGCGCGATCAAGGCCTGAAGTCCTTCGGCTCAAATAAAAAAGCGGCGCAGATGCGCCGCTTTTTTCTTGTCCGCTCGCCGTGTTTAGACGGCGACGCTCGCGGGCACGCGCCGCTTCACCCAGCGCGTCGCTTCGTCATAGGCGTTCGCCAGTTGCAGCACGGAGAAGTCCGCGCGCGGCTTGCCGATCAGTTGCAGACCCATCGGCAGCCCTTGCGCGTTGAAGCCGGCCGGCACGCTCACCACGGGCAGCCCGGCGAGACTCGCGCCGATCACCACTTCCATCCAGCGGTGATAGGTGTCCATCGCGCGGCCCGCGATCGACTTCGGCCAATGCTCGTTCGCATCGAACGGGAAGATCTGCGCGCTCGGCAGCGCCAGGTAGTCGTACTGCTCGAACAGCGCGAGCAGCGCGTTGTACCACTGACTGCGCGCGACCGAGGCTTGCCAGACGTCGTCGCCCGAGAGCGCGAGGCCGCCTTCGACTTCCCATTGCGCTTCCGGCTTGAGCAGCGCGCGCTTCGCGGGATCGCGCCAGAGCGCGCCGAGCGTGCCCGCCACCGAGAAGTGACGCAGCGTGCGCCAGCACTCCCAGAGCTTTTCCATCGGATAGTCGGGACGCGCGGCCTCGACCGTGCAGCCGATCGCGCCGAAGTCCCTGAGCGCCGTCTCGCAGAGCGCGAGCACGCCGTCTTCCATCGCCAGATAGCCGCCGTAGTCGCCGAGCCAGCCGATGCGCGTGCCGCCGAACTCGCGCGCGAGCGGCGCCGTGAACTGCGCGGGATCGTCGCCGAGCGAGAGCGGCGCGCGCGCGTCGTAGCCCGCCTGCGTCGCCAGCAGCATGGCGAGGTCGGGCACGCTGCGGCCCATCGGCCCCGCGCTGCCGAGCTGGTTGTAGAAGAGATCGACGGCGGGCGCGTTGGGCACGCGGCCCTGCGAAGGCCGGAAGCCGAACACGTTGTTCCAGCCCGCGGGATTGCGCAGCGAGCCCATCATGTCGCTGCCGTCGGCGACCGGCAGCATGCGCAGCGCGAGCGCCACGGCCGTGCCGCCGCTGCTGCCGCTGCTGCCGCCCGCGCTGCGGCCCGGATCGTACGCGTTGAGCGTGGTGCCGAACACCGTGTTGTAGGTGTGCGAGCCCAGCCCGAACTCCGGCGAGTTGGTCTTGCCGATGAAGATCGCGCCTTGCGCGCGCAGCCGCGCGACCATCAGCGCGTCGGTTTTCGGCACCTCGTTGCGGAAGATCGGCGAGCCTTGCGTCGAAGCGAGGCCGGCCGTCGCCGAGAGATCCTTCGGCGCCTGCGGGATGCCGTGCAGCCAGCCGAGATACTCGCCGCGCGCGAGCTGCGCGTCGCGTTCGTCGGCTTCGGCCAGCAGCGTGCCGCGTTCGCGCAGCGACACGATGGCGTTGGCCGGCGTGTTCACGCGCGCGATGTGGGCGAGGAAGGCGTGCATCACTTCGCGGCACGAGACCTTGCGCAGGCGGATCCACTGCGAGAGTTCGAGCGCGTCGGCGGCGACGATGTCGTGGGGCGCGAGCGGGGCGGACGGGGGCAATGCCAGATTCATGCGTGACTCTCGGTGAAGATGGTGACGGATGGGGCGGCTGGAGCGGGCTCCGGTTCATTGTCGCCTGGCCTGCGCGCGCGCGGAAGCGAACGGCTGGTTGCCGCGTGAATCAATGGTTGCCGCCTGGGGCGCGTTGTTTGTGCGTCGCCTGTGCGTCGTCGGTATGCGGCGTTTGCTTTTTGTAAGCGCGATGACGACAATAGCGCCTCTCGCGCGGCGGGGTGCATTCCGGCGGTATTCGAGCCGTATTCAGGGCGCATTCGTGCCGAACAGGCGCTGAATACGCGCCGACCGCAGGAACGTTCAAGCCCGATGCCCCGGTGGCGCGGTAGGCTTCGCGCTCGTCGCTTGATTGAAGATCTGGTTGAAGGAAAGGTAATGAGCAGTTTGTATTCGCCCTCGGTGGCGTCGCGCGCCTCGCAGGTCCGCGCCGAAATGGCCCGAGGGATGCGCGCCGCGCTGCCCGTCATGCTGGGTTTCGTGCCGTTCGCGCTGGTGCTGGGCGCGCAGGCCGCCCAGAAGGGCCTCAGCGTCCTCGAAGTGCCCATGATGACGGGGATGAACTTTGCGGGCGGCTCGGAGTTCACGGCCGTCCATCTGTGGACCTCGCCGCCGCATATCGCGCTGATCGTCCTGATGTCGCTGCTCGTGAACGCGCGCCATATCCTGATGGGCGCCGCGCTCGCGCCCCGTATGCGTCACGTGCCGCTGCCGCGCGCGCTGGCCGCGCTGTTCCTGATGTGCGACGAGAGCTGGGCGCTCGCGCTCGCCGACGCCAACGGGCGCAAGCAGGATTCGATCAGCCTCGCCTACTACCTCGGCGCGGCCGTCAACCTGTGGCTCACGTGGGTCGCTTTCACGGCGCTCGGGGCCGTGCTTGGTCCGGTGCTCGGCGACGTCGAGCGCTACGGCTTCGACATGGCCTTCACGGCCGTTTTCCTCGTGCTGCTCAAGGGCATGTGGAAGGGCGCGCGGGCGTCGAGCCCGTGGTTCGTGAGCCTCGTGGTGGCGGGCGTCACGTACCGGCTCGTGCCGGGCGCGTGGTATGTCGCGGCGGGCGCGTGCGCCGGTCTGCTGGCGGCAGTTGCCATGGAGAAGCGCGATGCTTGACTGGACCACTGTACTTGTCATCGTGCTGATGGCGGCGTCGACCTACGCCACGCGCGTGGTCGGCTTCGTGGTGCTGCGTGACCGCACGCTGAGCCCGCGTATGCAGGCGATCATGCAGAACGTGCCGGGCTGCGTGCTGATCTCGGTGATCGCGCCCGCGTTCGTGTCGAGCCGTCCCGCCGATCTTCTCGGCCTCGCGGTCACGCTCGCCGCGGCCATGCGGCTTTCGCTGCTGCCGACCGTCGTGATCGGCGTGGTGGCGACGGGGCTGTTGCGGCACTTCGTCGGCTGATCGTGATGGGAGCGTCGGCGCGCTGAGCGCGCGCCGTCCTTGCATCATTCGCCGTTCGAGAAAAATAGTTCGGATGCCAAATTATTGCTGATGTGTACGTATAGCGGCTTCGTTGCGCGTGGTGTTTGCGTTTTGCGGCGTCGCTATCGACAATAGCGTCTGTCGCCACCGGAGCCGCGAGCGGAGAGAACATGGAGCTACGCCAACTGCGCTATTTCGTCAGCGTGATCGAGCACGGCAGCATGGGCCGTGCGGCGCTCGAACTGGGGATGGTCACCTCGGCGCTGAGCCAGCAGATCAGCCGGCTCGAAAGCGAACTCTCGACGCGTCTCCTGCAGCGCACTTCGGGCGGCGTCGTGCCCACTGACGCGGGTCTCGCGTTCTGGCGTCAGGCGCAGCTTGCGCTGCGTCACGTCGATGCCGCCGCGGCCGCCGCGCGCGAAAAGCGCCTCTCCGGGCAGGTGAGCGTGGGCCTCGCGCCCAGCACGAGCGGCGTGCTCGCGGTGCCGTTCATGCGCGCGATGCAGGAGCGCTATCCCGACGTGCGTCTGCGTATCGTCGAAAGTCTCTCGGGCTATCTCGGGTCGATGCTGGGTGCGCGGCAGATCGATCTGGCGGTGATTTTCCGCGAGGAGCCCGCGCAGCGCTGGAGCGTGATGCCGCTGCTCGACGAGCGTCTGTTCGTGATCGGCGCGAAGGATCTCGCGGGCATGCCGACAGGTTCGCGCGTCGCGCTCGCGAAGCTCGGCGATCTGCGGCTGATCTTGCCGAGCGGGTCGCATGGTTTGCGCAGCCTGCTCTCGAAGGCGTTCGAGCGCGCACGCAGCGCACCGAACGTGGTCGCGGAAGTCGACGGTCTCGCCGTGCTGATGGACGCCGTCTGCCACGGCCTCGCCGCGACGATCCAGCCTGGCGCGGCCCTCGCGCGCGTCGCGCCCGGCGCGCTCGCGAGCGTGCGCGTTTCGGATCGCGACGCGCTGCGCCCCAATCTGCTCGTCAGTGTCTCCGACGACGAACTCTCGCCCGCCGCGCTCGCGGCCCGCGTCGTGCTCGCCGACGTTGCGCGCGAACTCGTGCAGGCCGGGCGCTGGCCTGGCGCCGCGTTGCGCGCATAACGTCGCGGTCGCGGTTGCCGCAGCGGTTCGCCACAGCGCTTTGCCGCGACCCTTCACGAATCGTGAAGCCCTGTTGCCGTGCGCCTGCTGGCGCGCGCGGCGCGTGCCCTCTAGAGTGCGTCTCGAAGGAGACATACGAAGATGGCCGAAGTATTGAACGCGACCCACAGCGCGATCCCCACCGCGACCCCCGTCGCGAATCCCACCGATATCGTCGCCGACGTCCTCGTGATCGGCGGCGGCAATGCCGCGCTCTGCGCCGCCTTGATGGCGCGCGAAGCGGGCGCTTCGGTGCTGCTGCTCGAAAGCGCGCCGCGCGAATGGCGCGGCGGCAATTCGCAGCACACACGCAATCTGCGCTGCATGCACGACGCGCCGCAAGACGTGCTCGTCGACGCTTATCCCGAGGAAGAATACTGGCAGGACCTGCTCAAGGTCACAGGCGGCCTCACGAACGAGCCGCTCGCGCGCCTCGTGATCCGCGCGTCGTCGACGTGTCGTCCGTGGATGTGCAAGCATGGCGTGCATTTTCAGCCGCCGCTCTCGGGCGCGCTGCACGTGGCGCGCACCAACGCGTTCTTCATGGGCGGCGGCAAGGCGCTCGTCAACGCGTATTACCGCAGCGCCGAAGCGCTCGGCGTGCAGATCCGCTATGAAACACCCGTCGATCGCATCGAGATGGATGGCACGCGTTTCGTCGCGGCGTACAGCGGCGCGCAGCGTTTCGCGGCGCGCGCCTGCGTGCTCGCAGCGGGCGGCTTCGAGTCGAACCGCGCGTGGCTGCGCGAAGCGTGGGGGCAAAACGAACGCGGCGAATGGCCCGCCGACAACTTCCTGATTCGCGGCACGCGCTTCAACGAAGGCGTGCTGCTCAAGAACATGATCGAGGCGGGCGCGGACGCGATCGGCGACCCGTCGCAATCGCATTGCGTGGCCATCGACGCACGCGCGCCGCTCTACGACGGCGGCATCTGCACGCGGATCGACTGCGTGTCGCTGGGCGTGGTCGTGAATCGCGACGCCGAACGCTTCTACGACGAAGGCGAGGACTTCTGGCCCAAGCGTTACGCGATCTGGGGACGTCTCGTCGCGCAGCAGCCGGACCAGATCGGCTATTCGATCGTCGACTCGAAGGCGGTGGGCCGCTTCATGCCGCCGGTGTTTCCGGGCGTGCAGGCGAACACGCTGCCCGAACTCGCGCGCCAGCTCGGCTTGCCCGAGGCGCGCTTCGTCGAGACGGTGCAGCGCTATAACGCGGCGTGCCGCGTGGGCACGTTCGATCACACGACACTCGACGACTGTCACACCGAGCACTTGCAGCCGCCCAAGACGCACTGGGCGCTGCCGCTCGACGCGCCGCCGTTCTTTGGCTATGCGCTGCGGCCCGGCATCACGTTCACGTATCTCGGGCTCAAGGTGAACGCGCACGCGCAGGTGCACTTCGGCGGCGAGCCGAGCGCGAACCTTTATGTGGCGGGCGAAATGATGGCGGGCAACGTGCTCGGCAAGGGCTATACGGCGGGCGTGGGGATGTCGATCGGCACCGCGTTCGGGCGCATCGCGGGCACGCAGGCGGCGCGCGCCGCATTCGAATCGAAGGGAGCAGCACGTGCAGCAGCTTGAAGCATTGACGCGCGAGGCGCGCGAACTGGCCGCGTCCGGCGCGCGCGCCGACACGGCGACGAACGCAGGCGCGACGCAACCGGCGCTGCGCGAACAGGTGATCCGCTTCGCGCCGCAAGCCATGACGGCGCACGAAAGCGAAGTCGCGCGGCAGATGCAGATCTGCAACGCGTGCCGCTATTGCGAGGGCTTTTGCGCGGTCTTTCCGGCAATGACGAAGCGTCTCTCGTTCGCGAAAGCCGACGTCAACTATCTCGCCAATCTCTGCCACAACTGCGGCGCGTGTTATCACGCTTGCCAGTACGCGCCGCCGCACGAATTCGCGGTGAACGTGCCGAAGGCGATGGCGCAGGTGCGCATGGACACTTACACGGAATATGCGTGGCCGCGCGCGTTCGGCGCGCTCTACAAGCGCAACGGTTTAACGGTGGCGTTCGCGCTGGCGCTCGGCCTTGCGCTGTTCATCGCGCTGGGCGCGGTGCTCGGCGGTCCCGCGGTCGGACGCACATTCAATAGCGCGATTCCCGGCGGCAACTTCTACGCGATCTTTCCGCACAACGTGCTGGCGACGCTGTTCGGCGCGGTGTTTCTGTTCGCGATGCTCGCGCTGGGCGTCGGCGTCACGCGTTTTCTGCGTGACGTCTCGACCGGCGACGCCACGCCGGGCGCACTCGCCGAAGCGGCGCACGATGCGCTCACGCTCAAGTATCTCGACGGCGGTCACGGCGAAGGCTGCAACGAAGCCGACGATCGCTTCACGCTCGCACGCCGCCGCTTCCATCATTTGACGTTCTACGGTTTCATGCTGTGCTTCGCGGCCACGGCGGTCGCCACGCTCTATCACTACGCGTTCGGGCTGGAAGCGCCGTATCCGTTGCTGAGCGCGCCGGTGCTGCTCGGCACGGTGGGCGGCGTGAGCCTGCTGGCGGGCGCATCGGGATTGCTGTGGCTGAATCTGCATCGCGATCCGGCGCGCACGGACTTGCGTCAGCGTCCGATGGACCGCGCGTTCATCGCCCTGCTGATCATGACGAGCGCAAGCGGACTCGCGCTGCTTGCCTTGCGCGACACCGCCGCGATGGCCGGGCTGCTGGCCGTGCATCTGGGCGCGGTGATGGCGCTGTTCGCGACCATGCCCTACGGCAAGTTCGCGCACGGCATCTTTCGCAGCGCGGCGCTCGTGAAGGCGGCCATCGAAAGGCGCACGGCGAAGGCGCCCGCCACGGCATCGGACTGACGCGAGCCGCCGAAACACAAGCAGTACAAGCAGCACCCGCAGCACCCCACAAAACCACAAGGAGACACGCATCGTGACCCCGTCCACCGTCGCCGGGACGCGCCCGGCCCGCACGCGCGCATCGACGGCTGCCGCCGTGCTGCGCGTGACGAGCGGCAACTTCCTCGAGCAATTCGACTTCTTCCTGTTCGGCTTCTACGCGACCTCGATTTCACGCGTATTCTTTCCCGCCGACAGCGAGTTCGCCTCGCTGATGCTCACGTTCGCGGTATTCGGCGCGGGCTTTCTGATGCGGCCGCTCGGGGCGATTTTTCTCGGCGCGTATATCGACAAAGTGGGTCGCCGACGCGGCCTGATCGTCACGCTGGCGATCATGGCGAGCGGCACGATCCTGATCGCGGCGGTGCCGGGCTACGCGGCCATCGGCGTGGCCGCGCCTTTGCTCGTGTTGCTCGGGCGCTTGCTGCAGGGCTTTTCCGCGGGCGCGGAATTGGGCGGCGTGTCGGTCTATCTCGCCGAACTCGCGACGCCGGGCACCAAAGGCTTCTACACGAGCTGGCAGTCGGCGAGCCAGCAGGTGGCGATCGTGGTGGCGGCGGCGCTTGGTTACGCGCTCAACTCATGGCTCAGCGCGAGCGCGATTGCCGCGTGGGGCTGGCGCATTCCGTTCCTGATCGGCTGCGCGATCGTGCCGTTCCTGTTCCTGCTGCGCCGCACGCTCGCGGAAACCGAGGCGTTCGCGGCGCGCACGCATCATCCGCACGCGCGTGAGGTGTTCGCGCTGCTGCTCGCCAACTGGCGCATCGTGATCGCAGGCATGCTGCTCGTCGCGATGACGACCACGACGTTCTATCTGATCACCGTCTACACGCCGACGTTCGGCAAGACCGTGCTCAAGCTCACGACCGCCGAGAGCCTGATCGTGACGCTGTGCGTGGGCGTGTCGAACTTCTTCTGGCTGCCGGTGGGCGGCGCGCTTTCCGATCGCATCGGCCGCAAGCCGATTCTCATCGGCATCACCGTGCTCGCGTTGCTCACGGCGTATCCCGCGCTGTCCTGGCTGGTGGCGAGCGCGAGCTTCGCGCGCATGCTCGCGGTGCTGCTGTGGTTCTCGTTTTTCTTCGGCATGTACAACGGCGCGATGGTCGCCGCGCTCACGGAAGTGATGCCCGCGCAGGTGCGAGTGGCCGGCTTCTCGCTCGCATTCAGTCTCGCGACGGCGCTGTTCGGCGGCTTCACGCCGGCGGTCTCGACGTGGCTGATTCAGGTCACGCACGACAAGGCCGCGCCCGGTTACTGGCTGTGTTTCGCGGCGGCGTGCGGGCTGGGCGCGACGCTGGCGCTGTACCGGCGCGGCGCGCCGCTCGCGGTCGCACAATCGTAGGTATCGATCGCGACGACGGGCGTTATTGCGCGGCGTCGCCAGGCAGCGCCGCGCCGCCGAGCGATTGATAGAGCGCGGCGGTATCCGCGAGACGCGTGGTCTGCGCGCGCGTGCGGTCGAGCGCGGTTTGCAGCGCCTGGCGCTGCGCATCGACGAGATCGAATTCGCTCACGCCACCCACCGCATAGCGGCTGCGCGCGATATCGGCGCTCGCTTGCGCTTCGCGCGCGGCCGTGTCGCGCGCCTGCAGTTCGAGCGCGTCGTCCTGCAGCGCGTGCAGCGTATCGGCGACCTGTTGCAGTGCGAGCAGCACGGTTTGCCGATAGTCGGCGAAAGCCGCGTCGTAAGCCGCTTGCGACGCGCGCCGCTTCGCGCGCAACTCGCCGCCGTGAAAAATCGGTTGCGTGAGACCGAGCCCGACGTTCCAGATGTTCAGCCCGCCGATCACATCGGCGACGCGCGTGCGCTCCGAACCCACGCTCGCCGAGAGCGAAATCTGCGGAAAGAGATTCGCCGTCGCCACGCCGATATTCGCGCTCGCCTGATGCAGCAGCGCCTCCGACGCGCGGATGTCGGGCCGTTCGCGCGCGAGCGTGGCGGGCAGCGTGAGCGCGACGGTGTCGGGCAGATGCAGCGCGTCGAGCGTGAGCGAATCGAGCGATTGCGCGTAGGCGTCGCTCGACGGCGGCGCGCCCAGCAGGATCGCCAGTTGATGATCGGTCTGCGCGAGTTGCGTGGTGAGCGGCGGCAGCGCGGCGCGCGTTTGCGCGAGCAGCGTGCGCTGACTGTGGACGTCGAGCCGCGCGACGCCGCCCGCCGCGAGCCGCGCTTCCATGATCGCGAGCTGACGCGTTTGCGCGTCGATCAGTTGCTGCGTCGTGTCGATCTGACTGCGCAGCGAGGCGCGCCGCAGCGCCGCAGCGACGACGTTGCCCGCCACGCTCAGTTGCGCCGCTTGCAGTTCGTATTCCTGATAATTTACTTGCGCGAGCGTGGCTTCGAGCGCGCGTCGGTTCGCGCCAAAAATATCGAACACATACGAAATACTCACCGACGCGTCGTAGAGCGTGAACGGGCCCGGATTCGGCACCTGCGTGATGCCGAACGCAGCCAGGTCGATCTTCTGACGCGTGCCGCTCAGCTTGGCGTCGATAGAAGGAAACAGCGTCGCGCCCGCTTGCGCGTTGTAGTTCTCGCGCGCTTCGACGAGCTTCGCGCGCGCCGATTCGAGCGTGGGACTCGCACGCAGCGCTTCGTCGACGAGCGCGTCGAGCGCGGGACTGCCGAACTGCGTCCACCAGGCGCGCGGCGCGTGATCGGCGCCCGCGAAGGTTTGCGGCGCGCCGCCTTCGCCAGGCGCGGACGCGGTGGCGGCGGGCAATGCCTCGCGCGTGTAGTTCGGTGTGTCGGGTGCGGCGGGCGCGTGAAAATCGGGGCCGACGGCGCACGCCGCGAGCACGAAACTCGACGCGAGGGCAAGGGAGCGGGCGGGCGTCGTCATCGTCGTCTCAATCGAGCGTGCGCCGGTAGAAGCGCACGGCGATCGCCATCACGATCGCCGTGAAAACCGCGAGCGGCCACACCGACGGCCACAGATCGGCCCAGCCGTTGCCCTTGAGCAGAATGCCGCGCACGAGGCGGTTGAAATACGTGAGCGGCAACACGCCACCGATCCACTGCGCCCAGCGCGGCATGCCCGCGAACGGAAACATGAAGCCGGACAGCAGCAGGCTCGGCAGAAAATAGAACACTGTGAGCTGCATGGCCTGCAACTGGTTCTGCGCGAGCGAGGAGAGCGTGATGCCCACGGTCAGATTGGCGGCGATGAACAGCAGCGCCGAGAGATACAGCGCGACGAGACTGCCCGCGAACGGCACATGAAACACGTAGCGCGCGGCCAGCACGATGATGCTCGCCTGCACGAGCCCGATCGCCACGTAAGGCACGATCTTGCCCGTCATCACTTCGATGGGCAGCACGGGCGTGGCGAGCAGATTCTCCATGGTGCCGCGCTCGCGTTCGCGCGTGATGGCGAGGCCGGTCATCATCACCATCGTCATCGTGAGGATCACGCCCATCAGGCCGGGCACGACGTTGTACTGCGTGATGCCCTCGGGGTTGTAGAGGCGGTGGATCTGCACGTCGAAGGCGGCGGGCGTGCCGTTCAGGCGCGCGAGCGGTCCCGTGAGATCTTTCGCGGCGGCGGGCGCGACGAGGCCCGGCAGCGCCGCGAGCGCGGTGGTGATGGCGGTGGGATCGGCGGCGTCGGCTTCGACGAGCAGCGCAGGGCGCTCGCCGCGCAGCAGACGCCGCGAGAAGTCGACGGGAACGCTCAGCACGAATTGCACGCTGCCGCGCGCGAGCGCGTGTTGCGCGGCGGCTTCGTCGGGCAGTGTTTCGATCACGTCGAAATAGTCCGAGTTCTTCATGCCCGCGACGAAGCTGCGCGCGAACGGACTGTCGTCGTGGATCACGATGGCCGTGGGCAGATGCTTGGGATCGGTGTTGATCGCATAGCCGAACAGCGTCAACTGGATGATCGGCAGGCCGACGATCATCGCGAAGGTCACGCGGTCGCGCTTGAGTTGCAGAAACTCCTTGAGCACGATGCTCCACCAGCGCGTGACGGAGAACGCGGGCGCGAACTTCATGTCGCGCCTCCATAGTTATCCTGAGCGTGGCCCATCATGTAGATGAAGACGTCTTCGAGTCCCGTGTCGATGCGTTCCGCGCGCAGCGATTTGCCCGCGACGGCATGTTCGATGGCGGCGGCGAGCGCGGCGTGATCGCGTCCGCTCGCATGCAGCGACGAGCCGAACACGACCGTCTGATCGACGCCTTTTTGCGTGCGCAATTGCGTGGAGAGTTCGCTGAGCTTGTCGCCGTGAATCGCCCAGGTTTCGAGGTCCTGCGAGGCGATCACCTCGGCGGCCGTGCCCTGCGCGAGCAGCTTGCCGTAGGCGATATAGGCGAGCTTGTGACAGCGCTCGGCCTCGTCCATGTAGTGCGTGCTCACGAGCACCGAGATGCCGCGCGCGGCGAGTCGATGTAGCTCTTCCCAGAAGTCGCGGCGCGCGGTGGGATCGACGCCTGCGGTGGGTTCGTCGAGCAGCAGCAGTTGCGGCTCGTGCAGCATGCACGCCGCGAGCGCGAGGCGCTGCTTCCAGCCGCCCGAAAGCGCGCCGGTGAGCTGGCTCGCGCGGCTTGCGAGGCCGAGCGATTCGAGCGCGCGGTCGACGGTCTCGCGACGGTTCGGCATCTGATAGATGCGCGCGACGAAGTCGAGATTTTCGCGGATCGTGAGGTCGTCCCAGTACGAAAAGCGCTGCGTCATATAGCCGACGCGCCGCTTGATCTGCGCGCTCTCGCGCACGATGTCGTAGCCGAGGCAGGTGCCTTCGCCCGAGTCGGGCGTGAGCAGACCGCACATCAGGCGGATCGAGGTGGTTTTGCCGCTGCCGTTCGGCCCGAGAAAGCCGAAGATCTCGCCGGGCGCGACGCGCAGCGAGACGTCGTTGACCACGTGTTTATCGCCGAAATGCTTGTTCAGGTGGCGCACGTCGATCGCGTAGCGGGCCGGGTCGCTCATCGCCACCTCATTGCGGCTCATTGCAGCCGCACCTGCACCGGCTGGCCCGGATGGAGCTTCGGCGCGTCGGCGGCGCTCGGGCGCGCTTCGATCATGTACACGAGCTTGCTGCGGCTCTCGTTGCTGTAGATGACGGGCGGCGTGTACTCGGCGGCGTTCGAGACGTAGCTGAGCGTGGCGGGCACGTCGGCCGCGCAGCCGTCGCAATGCACGAGAATCTTGCGGCCCGGAGCGAGCGCGCCGACCACGTTTTCCGGCACGAAAAAGCGCAGCTTCACGTTTTGCGGCGGCAGCATCTGCACGACCGGATTGCCCGCCTGCACCCATTCGCCGACGCGATACAGCGTGTCGTAGACGAGCCCGTCGCGCGGCGCGGCCACGCGCTTCTGGTCGAGTTTCCACTGCGCCTGCGCGAGCGTGGCTTGCGCGGCCTTGACGTCGGCGGCTTGCGCGGCGATCTGCGCCGTGCGGCCGGGCAGGTTGGCGACGCGCACCTGATTGCGCAGTTCGCGCACCTG
>NZ_JAAGPN010000129.1:0-234 GCF_017104805.1 Paraburkholderia sp. Ac-20347
TAAAAAAAAAAAAAAAATATGACATGGATACATCTGCACTATAATAATAAATAACATTAATTACTGATTATAACTATACACACATGAGTTGTGATATAGTAACAGTATAGTGCATAGTGAACTAACTATCATCCACCAATTCAGTAGAGGTCTACGTTACTACTATACACATAAGTAGTCAATACATCATTGCACACCAGACATGTCTAGTATGCTTCACATGTATGATGCATA
>NZ_JAAGPN010000130.1:0-22697 GCF_017104805.1 Paraburkholderia sp. Ac-20347
TCAAGGGCAGTCACGCGGCGATCAAGACCGGCATGCTCGCTGCGGAAGCGGCGTTCGACGCGGTGCAGGCCGGTCGCACGAGCGATGAACTCACGGCGTATCCGGAAGCGTTCAAGCAGTCGTGGCTTTACACGGAACTGTACAAGGCGCGCAATTTCAAGCAGTGGATGAGCAAGGGTCTGTATCTCGGCACGCTGATGGTCGGGCTCGAGCAGAAGCTGATGGGCGGTAACGTGCCGTGGACGCTGCATCATCAGCATCGCGACAATGAAATGCTGCGTCCGGCGTCGCAGTGCAAGCCTATCGAGTATCCGAAACCGGATGGCAAGCTCACGTTCGATCGTCTTTCTTCGGTGTTCATTTCGAACACGAATCACGAAGAGAATCAGCCCGCGCATCTGACGCTCAAAGATGCGAAGGTGCCGGTCGATGTGAATCTGCGCACGTATGCGGGTCCGGAAGCGCGCTTCTGTCCGGCGGCGGTTTACGAGTTCGTGAAGAACGACGACGGCAGCGATCGTCTGCAGATCAACGCGCAGAACTGCGTGCACTGCAAGACCTGCGATATCAAGGACCCGACGCAGAATATCGTCTGGGTCACGCCGGAAGGTGGCGGCGGGCCGAATTATCCGAATATGTAAGCCCGATCACAGGCACAAAAAAACCGCTCCTCGGAGCGGTTTTTTTATTGCGGCGCCGAAAGCACCCGGCGCACTGCATGCGCACGCAACGAATTACTCGTCGCTGGCCGCAATCTTCGGCGTCGTCACCACGACATCGCCGTTCTGCGCGCGATGACGCATCGCGTGATCGATCAGCACGAGCGCGAGCATGGCTTCGGCGATCGGCGTCGCGCGAATGCCCACGCACGGATCGTGACGGCCGAAGGTTTCGACGACCGCCGGCTCGCCGGCCTTGTCGATCGAACGGCGCGGCGTGCGGATGCTCGACGTCGGCTTGATGGCGATCGACACGGTGATGTCCTGCCCGGTCGAAATGCCACCGAGCACGCCGCCCGCGTGATTGCCGTGGAAACCGTTCGGCGTGAGTTCGTCGCCGTGCGTCGAGCCGCGTTGCGCGACGCTCGCGAAGCCCGCGCCGATCTCCACGCCCTTCACCGCGTTGATGCCCATCATGGCGTGCGCGATGTCGGCGTCGAGGCGGTCGAACAGCGGTTCGCCCCAGCCCACCGGCACGCCGCTCGCCACCACGTTGATGCGCGCGCCGATCGAGTCGCCGTCCTTGCGCAGCGCGTCCATGTAGTCCTCGAGCTGCGGCACGACATCGGCGTTCGGCGCGAAGAACGGATTTTCGTGCACGTGCTGCCAGTCGACGAACGGCACCGGAATCTCGCCGAGCGCGCTCATGTAACCGCGCACTTCCACGCCGAAGCGCTCGCGCAGCCACTTCTTCGCGACCGCGCCCGCCGCGACCGTCGGCGCCGTCAGACGCGCCGACGAACGGCCGCCGCCGCGATAGTCGCGAATGCCGTACTTCTGCCAGTAGGTGTAGTCGGCGTGGCCCGGACGGAAGGTCTCGACGATATTGCCGTAGTCCTTGCTGCGCTGGTCCGTGTTGCGGATCAGCAGCGCGATGGGCGTGCCCGTCGTGCGGCCTTCGAACACGCCGGAGAGAATTTCGACCTGATCGGCTTCCTGGCGCTGCGTGACGTGACGCGACGTGCCGGGACGGCGGCGGTCCAGATCGATCTGGATGTCGGCTTCGGTGAGCGCCATGCCGGGCGGGCAGCCGTCGATGACGCAGCCGATGGCCGGGCCGTGGGATTCGCCGAAGGTAGTGACGGTGAAAAGCGTACCGAGCGTGTTGCCGGACATGGCGGTCGTCCAAAGTGAATCGGGGAATCCGACATTATGCCAGTCCGCGCGGCGGCCCGCCCGGCTTGCCCCGCTCCACCGCGCACACGCTCCGCGCACGCCCCGCTAGCGGCGCGCGCCGCGCAACTCCGCCACGATCTACTGCAAACCGTCGACGGTCACGTCGGCGGGCGCGATCGGCTCGCCCACCGCCAGCGTGAGCCGGCTCGTCAGCCCGCGCCGCACCGGCCGCTCCTGCCCCGACGCCGCATGCCGCGAAAATGCACTGCCCCACAGGCCGCGCAGCGCCATCGGCACCACGGGCGCGGGCGTGCGCTTGAGGATTTCCGTCACGCCGTGGCGAAACGGATTCATGTCGCCGGTTTTCGTCAGCTTGCCTTCGGGGAAAATGCAGACCAGATCGCCCTCGGCGAGCGCCTGCGCGCAGATGTCGTACGCTTTCGCGAGCATTGCCGCGTCTTCGTGCGCGGGCGCGATCGGAATTGCCCTCGCGTGACGGAACAGCCAGCCGAGCAGCGGCGAACGGAAAATCCGGTGATCCATCACGAAACGGATCGGACGCGGACTCTCGGCCATGATGACGACCGCATCGACATAGCTCACGTGATTGCAGACCAGCACCGCCGGGCCTTCTGCGGGAATGCGCTCCGCGTGCACGAGGCGCACGCGATAGACCGTATGCACGAGCACCCACGCGACAAAACGCAGCAGAAACTCGGGCACCAGCCCGTAGATATAAGCGGCCACGACGATGTTGAGCAGCGCGGTCGTCAGGAAAATGCCCGGAATGCCGACACCCGCCGCCGTGAGCCCCATCGCCATCAGCGCCGAAACGATCATGAACAGCGAGTTCAGGATGTTGTTCGCGGCGATGATGCGCGCGCGGTGGCTCGGTTCGCTGCGGCTCTGGATCAGCGCGTAGAGCGGTACGCTGTAGAAGCCGCCGAACATGGCGAGCAGGAACAGGTCCGCGAGCACGCGCCAATGCGCGGGCAGGCTCAGGAATTCGCCGACCGACAGCAAATGCGGCGCCGCGGGCAGCGCGTGACTCGCGAAGAACAGGTCGATGCCGAATACGCTCATGCCGATCGAGCCGAGCGGCACCAGTCCGATCTCGATGCGCCGCCGCGACAGCTTCTCGCACAGCAGCGAACCGAAGCCGATCCCCAGCGAGAACATGGCGAGCAGCACGGTGACGACATCGGCGTCGGCGAACAGCACGTCCTTCGCAAAATTGAAGAACGACGCCAGAAAGGTCGCGCCCACGAACCAGAGCCACGAAATGCCGAGCAGGCTCAGGAACACCGTGCGGTTGCCGTGCGCGAGCCGCAGATTGCGCCAGGTTTCCGAGAACGGATTCCAGTTGATGCGCAATCCGGGCTGCGACGGCGCGCACGGCGGCACGAACGACGAGGCGACACGCCCGATCAGCGCAATCGCGATGCACATGCCGCCCAGCCACCAGGCGCCTGCGGGCGTCGTGCTTTGCATGGCGGACTGGGCGGCCGCGGGAACCGCGCCAGACGCATCGCTCGCGCCGATGCCCGCGGCAATTCCGCCCATGATCGTGCCGATCAGAATCGCCACGAACGTGCCCATTTCGACGAGCCCGTTGCCGCCGACGAGTTCGTCCTCGGCCAGATTCTGCGGCAGATACGCGTACTTGACCGGCCCGAACACGGTCGAATGCACGCCCATCAGGAACGTGCAGACATAGAGCAGCGGCGCGCTGTGCATCCAGAAACCCGTCGCGCCGACCAGCATCACCGCGATCTCGAAGGTCTTGACCCAGCGCGTGAGCACGGCCTTGTCATACTTGTCGGCGATCTGGCCCGACGTCGCGGAAAACAGCACGAACGGCACGATGAAGATCGCCGAGATCAGAAACGCGACGGTCTTCGGATCGACGCCGGAAAAGCGCGCCGCCTGATACGTGACGAGCGACGTGAAGCCGATCTTGAACACGTTGTCGTTCATCGCGCCGAGGAATTGCGTCCAGAAAAACGGTGCGAAACGGCGCTGGCGCAGCAGCGCGAACTGCGAAGCGTGGTCGGTCGCCGCGCGGTCGGTGGTTTCCGTCGCAGGCAAGGAACGTTCGTTCATTGAGTGGGATTTATGCTGTCAGAGTCGGGCGCCAGACGTGAAAAAGCGCGCTTGGCGCGCGCTTTTTCATACTGGATCGGACGGGCTCGCGCGCTCAACGCGCCGGCTGACGTTCCTCTTCCGGCCAGTCGCGAATGTAGGCCTTGAGCAGCTTGTTTTCGAAGCCCTGGGCCTCGACCACGGCCTTCGCCACGTCGTAGAACGAAATCACGCCCATCAGCGAGCGGCTTTCCATGACCGGCAGGTAACGCACGTGATGCTCGAGCATCATGCGGCGCACTTCGTCCACTTCGGTCTCGGGCGTGCAGGTAATGGGATGGTCGTCCATGACCTTGCGGATCGTGCTGGTGCCGACGCTGCCGCCATTCGTACGCAGCGTCATGATGATCTCGCGGAACGTGAGCATGCCGACCAGATCGCCGTACTCCATGACGACGAGCGAGCCGATGTCGTGTTCGGCCATGGTGTTCACTGCTTCGTGCAGCGATGTGTCGGGCGTGACGGTGTAGAGCGTACTGCCCTTGACCTTGAGAATATCGCTCACACGCATGATGTGTCTCCTGTGCGGGCCCGGGCGCGTCCGACTCGGGTCCCTGGCAAAAAGGTCGACGGAAAACCGTCAAATCGTGGGGGGAGATGCTGAAAAGATACCTACCTGTTTTCGATCCTAGCGGAAAGGGAGGCAAAAGAAAAGTCGCGGGACGGCGCGTCGATCGGGCTGAAACCCCTATGAATCGGCCCTGAAATGCATTTCGCCGACGCTTTTTCGCCCGTGCGACGGGGCGTGGCGGCCGCTGTCATCGTCCGTTCGCCGTATGCCGTCCGGCCAGGAAGCGGCGGCGCACAAGTCCCGCCTGGCGGCGCTTTCAGCCGTTTCCACAGGCGCTGACGCGGGTTTCCGATGCGTCCCCGCACCGCCTGGCCGGTGATACGATGCCCTCACCTTTCACCCGTCGCCGGTTCGCGCCGGCCGTGCTGCCAGAATGTCCGATCCCCGCTTCGACACGCTCGCGCTGCATGCCGGCGCCGCCCCCGATCCCGTCACCGGCGCCCGCGCAACGCCGATTTATCAGACCACGTCGTTTTCGTTCCGCGATACCGACCACGCCGCCGCGCTCTTCAACATGGAACGCGCGGGCCACGTCTACTCGCGCATCTCGAATCCCACGGTGGCCGTGTTCGAGGAACGCGTCGCGGCGCTCGAAGGCGGCGCCGGCGCGATTGGCACCGCTAGCGGCCAGGCGGCGCTGCATCTGGCGATCGCCACGCTGATGGGCGCGGGTGCGCATATTGTCGCGTCGACGGCGCTCTACGGCGGCTCGCACAACCTGCTCGACTACACGCTGCGCCGCTTCGGCATCGAGACCACCTTCGTGAAACCGGGCGACCTCGACGCCTGGCGCGCGGCGCTGCGGCCCAACACGCGTCTGCTGTTCGGCGAAACGCTCGGCAATCCCGGCCTCGACGTGCTCGACATCGCCGCTGTCGCGCAGATCGCGCACGACCATCGCGTGCCGCTGCTCGTCGACTCCACGTTCACCACGCCGTATCTGCTGCGCCCGTTCGATCATGGCGCGGATTTCGTCTATCACTCGGCCACCAAATTTCTCGGCGGCCACGGCACGACCATCGGCGGCGTGCTGGTGGACGGCGGCACGTTCGACTTCGAGGCGTCGGGGCGCTTTCCCGAATTCACGGAGCCCTACGCAGGCTTTCACGGCATGGTGTTCAGCGAGGAAAGCAGCGTCGCGCCCTTGTTGCTGCGCGCACGCCGCGAAGGCCTGCGCGACTTCGGCGCCTGTTTGCATCCGCAAGCCGCGTGGCAATTGCTGCAAGGGATCGAAACGCTGCCGCTGCGCATGGAACGGCATGTGGCCAACACACGGCGCGTGGTCGAGTTTCTCGATTCGCACGACGCGGTGGAGACGGTCGCCTATCCCGAACTGCCGCGCCATCCCGATCACGCGCTAGCCCGGCGTCTGCTGCCGCGCGGCGCGGGCGCGGTGTTCAGCTTCAACCTCGCGGGCGGCCGCGACGCGGGCAAGCGGTTCATCGAATCGCTCACGCTGTTCTCGCATCTCGCGAATGTCGGCGACGCGCGCTCGCTCGTGATCCATCCCGCCTCCACCACGCATTTCCGCATGGACGAGGCGGCGCTTGCCGCGGCGGGCATCGGTGCGGGCACGATCCGCCTGTCGATCGGTCTCGAGGACCCTGACGATCTGATCGACGACCTCAAGCGCGCGCTGAAGATCTCGCAGAAAACGCCGGTCAAGACCGGTGCGACCGCGCGCAAGGAGGCGTCATGATCGTCGATGTCGCAGGCAAGGCGGCTTACGCCTACACGGGCGGGCGGGCGTTCGATCCCCAACTGCCCATCGCCGTTTTCGTGCACGGCGCGCAGCACGATCACAGCGTCTGGGCGCTGCAGTCGCGCTATTTCGCGCACCACGGCTTCAACGTGCTGGCCGTCGATCTGCCCGGCCACATGCGCAGCGCGGGTCCGGCGCTGGAGAGCATCGGCGCGCTGGCTGACTGGCTGGCCGCGCTGCTCGACGCAGTGTGCCCGGCCGACAAGCAGGATATTTTCGTCGCGGGCCACAGCATGGGTTCGCTCGTCACGCTCGAATTCGCGGCGCGTTATCCGGCCCGGGCCGCGTGCATCGCGCTGCTCGCCACGGCCTTCCCGATGACGGTGTCGCCCGCGCTGCTGGAAGCCGCCCGCGAGCGCGAGGACGAAGCCATCGCGCTCGTCAACGCGTGGTCGCATTCCACGCTCGCGGCCGAGCCGTCAAGTCCCGGACCGGGCGCGTGGCTGCGCGGCATGAACCAGCGGCTGATGGAGCGTGTGTCCGCGCACGGCGAGCCGCAGCTTTTTCACACCGACTTCGCTGCCTGCAACGCTTACGCAGACGGCCTGACCAGCGCCGCCGAAGTGCGCTGCCCGGTGCGCCTGATCGTTGGACAGCGCGACGCCATGACGCCGCCGCGCGCCGCCCGCACCATCGCCGACGCGTTGACTCAGGCCCGTGAAGTCGACACCGTCACGCTCGACGCCGGTCACGCGCTGATGACGGAGCAGCCCGACGCCACGCTCGACGCGCTCTATCGCTTCGCCGCGCCAAGGGTCGGAAACGGCTGAGCGGCGGGCATACAAGCGTGTGAACCGCTGCCGCCGGACGCGCGCCAACCCACCACGCATCACCTGCCGTTTGCCCGGGTTGCACGGTCGTTCGATTCGCCGCAGAATGGATTCTGGCCGCGCAGCAAGGCGGCTTTCTGGCGCGCACCTTGCGCCTCGGCCCTCAAGCGCTCGCCGGTCAAGCCGGAAGCGCAACGGAGGAGACAATGAGCCACGCCACCCACACCGAGCAACACTTCGCGAATTTCGCGCAGTTCTATCCGTTCTATCTGAGCGAGCACAGCAACCTGATGTCGCGGCGCCTGCATTTCGTCGGCTCGCTGGGCGTGATCGGCTGTATCGCCATGGCCATCGCCACCGGCAACTGGCTCTGGTTGCCCGCCGCCGTCGTGTGCGGTTACGGCTTCGCGTGGGTCGGGCATTTCGTGTTCGAGAAGAACCGCCCCGCCACGTTCCGCCATCCCATCTATAGCCTGATGGGCGACTGGGTCATGTTTTCGGAAATCTGCCGCGGAAAGATTTCGCTCTAGACAGCGCGGCAAGTTGCCCGATGCAAGCGGCCGTTCGAGCCGCTTGCCCGCCTCAACCCGCCGGATGCGGCAGCGCGGGAGGCGAATCGCCCGCTTCCTCCAGCCGCGCGAGTTCGCGGCGCGCGGCCAGCAAGGAGGCCAGCGAGATCGACAGTTTCTCGTTTTCCAGCGCGGCCAGCAGCGTATGGGAATCGATATCGCTCGACTTGAGCTGATACGCCAGTTCCTCGCGGTCGATCACGAAACGCCCGAAAATCCGCTCCACGGAAATGCGCGCGGGATTCGCGATCAGCACGTAATGCGGCTTTGAGCCGTCCATTTCCAGCCGGGCGATCAGTTCGTCGTCTTCGAGGCCGGCCATGAGCCGCGTCACCGTCGCGAGATCGCGGCGCAGCAGTTGCGCGAGTTGCTCGCCGGTCATGCCGGGACGGCCCGCGTCGCGCGTTTCCGCGAGGCCCGCCAGCAATTCGAGCGCGTCGAGCAGATCGCTACCCGGGAAGCGCGGCCGGTTGAAACGCCCGGTGCGGATTTCCGGCAACGCAGAAGTAATCATCGCGCCCACCAGCGTGATGAACCAGCTCAGATACATCCAGAGCAGGAACATCGGCGCCGCCGCGAACGCGCCGTACACCGCCGTGTAAGTGGGAATGCGACGCACGTAATAGCCGAAGCCGCGCTTGGCCAGCTCGAACGCAATCGCCGCCGCCACGCCGCCCACCACCGCGTCGCGCCACTGCACGCGGCAATTCGGCAGATAGACGTAGAGCATCGTGAACGCGAGCGCCGTCAGTGGCAGCGAGGCGCTGATCAGCAGCCAGTCGAACACCATCGAGACATGCTGTTCGGTGGCAATCGCAAGCGAGCGCGTGAACAGATACGACGAGATCGACAGACTCACGCCGATCAGGATCGGCCCGAGCGTCAGAATCGCCCAGTACACCAGCACGCGCTGCGCGAACGGACGCGCCTTGCGCACGCGCCAGATCAGGTTGAAGGCCGATTCGACCGTCATCATCGTCATGACCGAGGTCACGAACAGCACGATCATGCCCATCGTCGTGAGGCCCTTGGCCTTCGACGCGAACTGGTTCAGGTATTTGAAGATCTGACTGTTGATCTGCGCCGGCATCAGGTGGTCGGCGAGAAAACCCTGCAGCGAATTCTGGAACGACGCGAAGATGGGAAACGCCGTGAACAGCGCGAACGCCACCGTGGCGAGCGGCACGAGCGAGAGCATCGTCGTGAACGTGAGACTGCCCGCGACCTGGGGAATGCGGTCCTCGCGACTACGCCGCGCGGCGAAGCGCGCGAGACGCTTCACGATATCGAGATCGATCCGGACTTTCGACAACACATCCATTGGCCTGCCCTGCTGAAACGATGCGTCTAACGAGGTGCGTCTGACGACGAAGCATCAACCGTTGGGCCGCATCGGCGGCGAACCCAACCCCTATAATATCCCGTCCACCGACGAGGTCCGATGAAACCGATTCTTGTGCTCTACTACAGCCGCCATGGCGCCACGCGCGAACTCGCGCGCGCCATCGCCCAGGGGATCGACAGCGTGCCGGGCGCCGAGTCGCGCGTGCGCACGGTCCCGCCCGTCTCCACGGTCTGCGAAGCCACCGCGCCCGACATTCCCGACGACGGCCCGCCCTACGCGGAACTGCGCGACCTCGAGGAATGCGCCGGCCTCGCGCTCGGCTCGCCCACGCGTTTCGGCAACATGGCCGCGCCGCTCAAGTATTTTCTCGACGGCACCACGCCGCAGTGGCTCGCGGGCGCGCTCGCGGGCAAGCCCGGCTGCGTGTTCACGTCCACCGGCAGCCTGCACGGCGGCCAGGAAAGCACGCTGCTGTCGATGATGCTGCCGCTGCTGCATCACGGCATGCTGCTGGTCGGCATTCCCTATACCGAAAGCGCGCTCGCGTCGACCGAAGGCGGCGGCACGCCCTATGGCGCCTCGCATCACGCGCGCCCGGACGGGCGCACCCACGGCCTGAGCGCCGACGAAAAAGCGCTCGCAGTCGCGCTGGGCGTGCGGCTCGCCCGCTCGGCGCTGGCGCTCGCGCAGGGCGAACGGCCGTGAACCGCGCGGACGAGGCGGATGAAGCGGACGAAGCGGCGAACGCTGACCACGCGGCCAAGGCTGCCTCCGCCGCATCGTCCGCCACGGAGCCGCGCACTTTACCGTCATCAGGAAATTCGCGTCGCGACGATGCGCCGATGCGCGACAGCGAACCGGAATCGACATCAACCTTTGCCAGCGATCTTGCCGCAATCGGCGCGCCGGGCCGCGTCGCCGGCCGACGCTTCGCCGCGCTCGGCGCTTTTGCGATGCTGGCCGCGCTCACGCTGCTATGTGTCGCCTGGGAATGGCGGCTCGCGCCGCTGCGCCCCGGCGGCAGCGCACTGGTGCTCAAAGCGCTGCCGCTCGCCTGCGCGCTGCCCGGCGTGCTGCGGCGACGGCTCTATACGCTGCAATGGGCGTCGATGCTGGTACTGCTCTACTTCGCCGAAGGCATCGTGCGCGGCATGACCGATCCCGCGCCGGGCAATCTGCTCGGCTGGGTCGAGGTGGCGCTGTCGACCGGCTTCTTCGCCTGCGCGCTGGCTTACGTCGCGCCTTACAAGCGGGCCGCGCGGCGTGCGAAACGCGGCGCGCAATAAGGCTGCGCGCCTGGGTGCGATAACTGGGGCGCGGTCGATGAAGCCTCGATAAGCGCTCTGCCCGCGCCGCGCCCGGCAGCGCGTCCGACGTGTCAAACTAGGCTTTTCGCCGTCACGTCACGTCACGTCACGTCACGCCGCGCCGACATCAAGCCACGCGCAGCAAACAGCCGCCCGAACAGCACCGATCCGCACCGAACAAGCCCAACCGACATCGAACAACAGCGCCCGCACGCCGCCATCTCCGACGCGCCCGCCCGAGACACCCGACTCGCCATGACCGACACCCAAGCCTCCGCCCAGCCCGCCTTCCTCGACGCCTGCGCCGCCGCTATCGGCGCGCAGCACGTGCTCACCGACGCCCACGACACCGCGCCCTACCTCGCCGACTGGCGCAAGCGCTATCAGGGCGCGGCGTTCGCCGTGCTGTGCCCCGCCAACGCCGAAGAAGTCGCCGCCGTCGTGCAACTCGCGCACGCGCATCGCGTCGCGATCGTGCCGCAGGGCGGCAACACGGGCCTCGCAGGCGGCGCGACGCCCGACACGAGCGGCGCGCAAGCGGTCCTGAGCCTGCGCCGCCTGAATCGCGTGCGCGAGATCGACGCGCACAACAACACCATCACCGTCGAAGCGGGCGTGATCCTCGCCGAAGTCCAGGCGCGCGCCGCCGACGCGGGTCGTCTGTTCCCGCTCTCGCTCGCCGCGGAAGGCAGCTGCACGATCGGCGGCAATCTCTCGACCAACGCCGGCGGCACCGGCGTGCTGCGCTACGGCAACACGCGCGAGCTGTGCCTCGGTCTCGAAGTGGTCACGCCGCAGGGCGAACTCTGGGACGGCCTGCGCGGACTGCGCAAGGACAACACCGGCTACGATCTGCGCGATCTGTTCATCGGCGCGGAAGGCACGCTCGGCATCATCACGGCGGCGGTCATGAAGCTGCATCCGCAACCGGCGGCGCGCGTCACCGCGCTCGCGGCGCTCGGCTCGGCGCACGCCGCACTCGACTTTCTCTCGCTCGCGCAGCGCTACGCGGGTCCGCTGCTGACCGGCTTCGAGCTGATGTCGGACTTCTGCATGCAGCTCGTCAATCGCCACTTCCCGCAACTGCGCTATCCGTTCCAGGCGCGCCACGCGCAGGTCGTGCTGCTCGAACTCTCGGATAACGAAAGCGAGGAACACGGCCGCGCGCTGTTCGAGAAGCTGATGGAAGCGGCGCTCGAACAAGGTCTCGTCGACGACGCCGTGGTCGCCGAAAACCTCACGCAGTCGCAGGCGTTCTGGAATATCCGCGAGCACATTCCGCTCGCGCAGGCGCAGGAAGGGCTGAACGTGAAGCACGATATCGGCGTGCCGATTTCGCGCATCGGCCACTTCATCGAGGAAACCGACGCCGAAATCGCCCGCACGGTGCCCGGCGCGCGCATGGTCACGTTCGGCCATCTCGGCGACGGCAATCTGCACTACAACGTGCAGGCGCCCGAGGGCGGCGATCCGAAGCGCTTTCTTGCGGAAAACGAGAAAACGCTGAACCGCATCGTCTACGACAACGTCGCGCGTCATCGCGGCACGATCAGCGCGGAACACGGCCTCGGCCAGTTGAAGGTCGACGAAAACGCGCACTACAAGAGCGAAGTCGAACTGGCGATGATGCGCGCGATCAAGCACGCGCTCGATCCGCTCGATCTGATGAATCCGGGCAAAGTGATTCGCTGAAGACGTCGCTGAAACCGTCGCTGAACGCGCAAGGAGCCGATGTGAAAGTTCGCGTGCTGTCCGATCTGCATCTGGAAAACGACGAGCCGGACCTGATTCCGCACGCCGACGCCGACCTCGTCGTGCTCGCGGGCGACATTCACAATCACGGGCTCGGGCTGCGCTGGGCCGCCGAGACCTTCGACGCGGACGTGCCGGTGATCTACGTGCCGGGCAATCACGAGTATTACGACGGTGAACTCGGCGCGCTCGAAGCGGCGATGCGCGACGCCGCCGCGACGCTCGACAACGTCCACTTCCTGAACAACGGCGTCTACGTCGATCCGCAGGGCCGCTACCGCGTGCTCGGCACGACGCTGTGGGCCGATTTCGCGCTGTTCGGTGCGAGCGACGCGGCGCGCGAAGCCGCCATCGCGGCGGCAATGCGCGTGATGCTCGATTTCAAGGGTTTGATTCAGGTGTCCTGGCCGGACAGTCCGCAGGCGGGCGCGCGCGATTTCACGCCCGCCGATTCGCTCGCGCTGCATGCGCGCTCGCGCGCGTGGCTGGAGGCGGAACTGGCGAAACCCTTCGCGGGCAAGACGATCGTGGTGACGCACCACGCGCCGCATCGGCAGAGCCTGGCGGCGCGTTATGCGACCGATCCGGTGTCGGCGGGATTCGTGAGCGATCTCGGCACGCTGGTGGGCGCGCCCGCCGCGCTCTGGGTGCACGGCCACACGCATACGTGCTTCGACTACACGGTCGACGGCACGCGCGTGGTGTGCAATCCGCGCGGTTATCGCGACCGGCGCACGGGCCTGCCGGAGAATCCGGCGTTCGCGTGGGACAAGGTCGTGGAGATCTGAGTCAGACGAAGCGTTGCCGCTTCATGGCAGCCGGCTCGCGAACGGAGCCGGCGGGTGAGGCAAGGAAAGCTGGAGCGTGCTTAAGCGCAACGTTCAACGCAGCGGGCGCGAACGATCGGCCGGGCGCTGCACGCGCAGGGCGACAGGCTGAAGCTGCGCGCGGCGCATGCGCAGCAGGTCGCGCGATGCAGCGATGCCGATCAGGCCCATCATCACGGCGATGCCGATCATCAGATGCGTATCCATGGAAATCCTCGGGTTCTGGCGAATTGACGTTTCAGTCCCGCTACCTTACCAAGCCGCCTCGCGGCCGTGCGTAAGCAAGTGTTGCGAGAACCCGATCCTGTAACAGCGTGTCACGGTCCGCCTGAAAAAACGGCCGGGCCGGCGCCCTGCGCGCTCAGGTACTCGCTCAGGTACTCGCTCAGGTGCGCGCGAAACGACGCAGTTCGGCCTGATCCTCGGCGAGCGTCGTCGGCAGCTTTTCGCGCAGCAGTTCGACCCACGTGCGGATCTTCGCGTCGAGATACTGGCGCGACGGATACATCGCGTAGACGTTCATTTCCTGCGAGGTGTACTCGGGCAGGATCCAGACGAGTTCGCCGCTGCGCAGACCGCTGATCGCCGAATAAATCGGCAGCAGACCGACGCCCATGCCCTCGCTCACCGCCACGGCCAGCGCCTCGGCCACGTTCACCTGGAACGTGGGCGTCGCGCCCAGCTCGATCGTCTCGTTGCCGTTCGGGCCGCTGAACTGCCATTGCGACACCGGAAACACCGGCGTCACGAGCTGCAGACAGGTGTGGTTCACGAGATCGGCGGGCTTCTGCGGCACGCCGCGCCGCTCCAGATAGGCGGGCGACGCGCACGCGATGCTGAACGCGCTCGTCAGCCGCTGCGAGACGAAACCCGAATCGGGCAGATCGGTCGCCAGCACGAGCGCGACGTCGTAGCCCTCGTCGAGCAGGTCCGGCATGCGCTGCGCGAGCGTCAGTTCGACCTGCACGTCCGGATACATCTGCTGATACTGCCCCACCGCCGGCACCACATAGTGCTGGCCGAAGCTCGTCATGGCATGGACCTTGAGCTTGCCCGACGGGCGCGCATGCGCGTCGCCGGCCTCGGCTTCCGCCTGATCGACGTACGCCAGGATCTGCTCGCAGCGCTGCAGATAACGCTCGCCGGCCTCGGTGAGCGCGATGCGGCGCGTCGTGCGGTTCAGCAGACGCGTGCGCAGATGCGCCTCCAGATCGGAGACCGCGCGCGACGCGTACGCCGTCGTCGTATTCAGGTGCTGAGCCGCGCCCGTGAAGCTGCCGGCTTCGACCACCCGAACGAATACCCGCATGTTTTGAAGCGTATCCATACCAATCCTCTATCTGACGGACGAATTGTTACACGTTTCGTAAAATCTATTATCTCACATCGCGTAAAAATGCCTTGCATCCTTACCAGTTATTCGCCAATCGACCAAAAAATATAATGACGCACAGTGATCTATAGCCAAGTTAAGGAGTAAAACGTGCAGTCACCGGTACCGAAAGGACTCGCCGCACTCACGGTTCTTACGTTCTCGTTGATAATCGCGGGCTGCGCCAGTACCGGGGGAATCGCACCGCAAGCGAAGCACGTGGAAGCGGCCGATCTGGACGCGGGCACGGCCATCCGCGCCGCCAATACAGACGCCCAATGGCCCGCCAGCGACTGGTGGCGCGCCTATAACGACCCGCAGCTCAATGCCTGGATCGAAGCTTCGATCGCGGGCAATCCGACGCTGTCGGCCGCGCAGGCGCGCGTTCGCGAAGCGCGCTCGATGGCGGGCGTCGCGCAGGCCGGCCTGCTGCCGCAAATCAACGGCAGTATGTCGGTGCAGCGCCAGCACTGGTCGGACAATATCTATTACGGTCCCGGCTCGCTCGCGAACTCGAATACGTGGAACAACACGGCCTCGCTCGGCCTGTCCTATCACCTCGATCTCTGGGGTCAGGACAAGAACAACGCCGAGCGTGCGCTCGACATGGCGCACGCCACGGCCGCCGACGCGCGCGCCGCACAGCTCGAACTCGAAGCGAACGTCACGCGCGCCTACATCGAAATGTCGATGAACTACGCGCTGCTCGACATCGCAAACCAGACGCTCGGCGAGCAACAGAAAATTCTCGCGCTCGCGCAGCGCCGCCTGAAGGGCGGCATCGGCACCCAGCTCGAAGTGAGCCAGGCCGAAACGCCGCTGCCCGAGTACGAACGCCAGATCGACGCGCTCGAAGAATCGATCGCGCTCGGCAAGAACCAGCTCGCCGCGCTCGCGGGCAAGGGTCCGGGTGCGGGCGAATCCATCACGCGTCCGGCGCTGGTGCTGTCCGCGCCGGCCGGCCTGCCCTCGGCGCTGCCGGCGGAGCTAATCGGCCATCGCCCGGATGTCGTGGCGGCGCGCTGGACTGTCGCCGCCCAGGCGCGCGGCATCGACGTGGCCAAGGCGGACTTCTATCCGAACGTGAACCTGCTGGTGTCGATGGGCGGTTATGCCGCCGCGGGCCCGCTGTTCCAGTTCCTCAAGTCGATGAGCGGCAGCTATGCGGCCGGTCCGGCGTTGTCATTGCCGATCTTCGACGGCGGACGTCTGCGCGCGCAACTCGGCGCGCAGTCGGCGGAATACGACTTTGCGGTCGATCAGTACAACCAGACGATCGTCACCGCGCTCAAGGAAATCGCCGACCAGGTCGTGCGCATGCGCTCGCTGGCGACTCAGGAAGAAGACGCGCATCGCTCGGTCGCGGCCGCGCAGCGTAACTACGATCTCTCGCAGGAAGGCTATCGCCGTGGTCTGACCGACTATCTGAACGTGCTGATCGCGCAATCGCAGCTGCTGCGCGCGCAGGAAGGCGTGGCGCGGATTCAGGCCGAACGTCTCGGCGCGCACGCGACGCTCGTGACCGCCCTGGGCGGCGGCGTGGTCGACGCATCGAACGATCCGTCCGCGAAGGGTCCGACGCAGGCCGAGCAGTTGCCCGCGCACGGCAAGAAGACGCGCTCGGTGCCACTGATGCCGGCCGCGCTGCTCGCGCCGAAGTCCGGCGGCGAGAATGCCGACAGCGCGGATAGCACCGCGGGCGCGGCCACGTCGGCGACCCCGGCGGCAAGCCCGGCGAACTGAGGCGCACGCCCATGCAAGCCTCCTCACCCACTTCCGCGCGGGACGGCCAGAGCGTCGTGAAGGCGTTCGCCGACTGGGCGCGCACCGACGGCCTCGTCTGGCTCTATCTGTTCAAGGCGATCGCCGCGGCGCTGCTCGCGCTCGGCATCGCGATGAAGCTCGACCTGCCCTCGCCGCGCACGGCCATGACGACGGTCTTCATCGTCATGCAGCCGCAAAGCGGCGCGGTGTTCGCCAAGAGCTTCTACCGGATCTGCGGCACGCTGGTCGGGCTCGTCGTGATGCTCGCGCTGATCGGCCTGTTCGCGCAGCAGCCCGAACTCTTCATCGCCAGCACGGCGCTGTGGGTCGGCATCTGCACGGCAGGCGCGGCGCGCAACCGCAACTTCCGCTCGTACGGCTTCGTGCTCGCGGGCTACACGGCCGCGCTGATCGGCATTCCGGCCTCGCAGCATCCCGACGGCGCCTTCATGTCGGCGATGACGCGCGTGGCCGAGATCTCGCTCGGCATTCTCGCCTCAGGCTTCGTGAGCGCCGTGGTGTTCCCGCGCTACACCGGCGAGCTGCTGCGCTCGACGGTGCGCCGCCGCTTCTCGTCGTTCGTCGATTACGTGTCGGCGTCGCTGGGCGGCCGCGTGGACCGTTCGCAGATCGAAGCGACCAACGCGCGCTTCGTCGCCGACATCGTCGGCTTCGAGGCAAGCCGCAGCACCGCCGTGTTCGAATCGCCCGACTCGCGCATGCGCGCCGGACGTCTCGCGCGCATGAACACCGAGTTCATGGCGGCGTCGACGCGCTTTCACGCGCTGCATCAGCTGATGAACCGTCTGCGCGACGAAGGCAAACTGGCGACCGTCGAAGCGCTCGAACCGTATTTCCGCGAGATCGCGCCGCTGTTCGACAAGGCGGGCGAGCCCGTGCTCAAGGCCGCCGACGCCGTGCATGTGGCCGCGCAGCTCGAAGCGTATCGCGCGACGCTGCCCAAACGCGTGCGCGACACGCGCGCGCAACTCGAAGCCGCGCACGCCGCGGCGCGCGCCATCGGCGAGGTGCACGCGCCGTCCGACCTGCTCGACTTCGACACGGCGACCGAGCTGTTCTACCGCTTCGTGCACGAGATGAACGAGTACACGGCGACCTACGCCTCGCTCGCCGTCGACACCCATGCACGCGAAAAGTGGATCGCGCGCTACGTGCCCAAGACCAACCTCGTCGCGGCGGGCGTGCACGGCGTGCGCGCCGCGATCGTGATGGGCCTCTTGGGCGCGTTCTGGATCGCCACCGCGTGGCCGAGCGGCACGAACCTCGTGCTCAACGCCGCCGCCACCTGCGCGCTCGCCTCGGCCTCGCCGCAGCCCGCGCGCATGGCGAGCCAGATGGCGGGCGGCACGATGCTCGCTTCGCTCGTCGGCATGATCCTGACTTTCGGCGTGTTCCCGCACATCGACGGCTTTCCGATGCTGTGCGTCGCGCTCGCGCCCGCGCTCGCCTTCGGCGTGTTCCTGACGACGCGTCCGGCCTACGCGGGCTACGGCATGGGCTACTGCATCTTCCTGTGCTTCCTCGCGGGCCCGGACAACGTGGTGCAGTACAACCCGACCGGCTATATCAACGACGCGCTCGCGCTGTGTCTCTCGATGGTCGTCTCGGCCGCCGCGTTCGCGGTGCTGCTGCCGCCGTCGACGCCGTGGCTGCGCAACCGTCTGCTCGCGAATCTGCGCGGCCAGGTGGTGCATGCGTGCCGCGCGCGGCTGACTGGCCTCTCGGGTCTGCGCAACCGCTTCGAAAGCGGCACGCGCGACCTGATGTTCCAGTTGAACGCGCTCGCGGGCAACGATCAGACATTCCGCCAGGACACGCTGCGCTGGATGTTCGCGACGCTCGAAACCGGCAACGCCGCGATCGATCTGCGCGAGGATCTGGCCGCGCTGCCCGCGCATCCGCGCTTCGCGAAGGACACGGCCTGGCGCGGTCACGTCGACGCGACGCTCAAGAACCTGAGCGCGCTGTTCGATCAACCGGGCGCGAAGCGTTACGCCGCCGCGCTCGCCGCGAACGAAGGCGCCATCGCCGCCTGCCGCGAGCTGCTCGAACGCGTGCTCAACGACGAAGCGCCGCGCGAGGAACGCCATCCGGTGCAGCGCATCCTCAGCCATCTGCATTTCATCCGCACCGCGCTGATCGATCCGCAATCGCCGCTCGCACCGTTCAGCCAGAACGGCGCGGCCCCCTCTTCCGGCAATGCGCAAGGAGCCCATCATGCCTCGTGACGTTGCGTTTCTCGACGCCTACATTCCGGCGATCGTCCTGCTCTTCATCCTGGGCGCGGCGATCACCTGGGTGCTCGATTCCGTGCTGGCCCGCACCGGCCTGTACCGACTCGTGTGGCACCCGTCCCTGTTTCGCGTGAGTCTGCTCGTAGTCGTGTGCTGCGTGCTCGGACTCGCCGTCTATCGTTGAACCGGCTACGTAGAATCATGACTATCAGAAATATCATTGGCTTTATCGCGACGGCGATCATCTTCGTCATCGCCATCCTCGTGGGCCGCGCGCTGTGGGTCCACTACATGGACGAACCGTGGACGCGCGACGGCCGCGTGCGCGCCGAAGTGGTGAACATCGCGCCCGACGTCTCCGGCGCGGTGGTCGAGCTGCCCGTGAAGGACAACCAGTTCGTGCACAAGGGCGACCTGCTGATGCAGATCGACCCGTCGCACTATCAGATCGCCGTCGAGCAGGCCGAGGCCGCCGTGGCCGCGCGCAAGGCGGAGCTGACCATGAAGCTCGACGACGCACGCCGCCGCGCCGACATGGACAGCCTCGTGGTATCGCAGGAAAACCGCGAAAACGCCTCGCACACCGCGAATTCGGCTCAGGCGCAGTATCAGCAGGCCATCGCCGCCCTCGACGCCGCCAAGCTCAACCTCGAACGCACGCGCGTGATCTCGCCGGTCGACGGCTACATCACCAATCTGCAGGTGTTCAAGGGCGACTACGCGATCGCCGGCCAGGCGAAGCTCGCCGTGGTCGACAGCCACTCGTTCTGGGTCTACGGCTACTTCGAGGAAACCAAGCTGCCGCACGTGAAGGTGGGCAACAAGGCCGACATCAAGCTGATGAGCGGCGGCACGCTCGAAGGCCACGTGGAAAGCATCTCGCGCGGCATCTACGACCGCGACAATCCGCAAAGCCGCGAACTGCTCGCCGATGTGAACCCGACCTTCAACTGGGTGCGCCTCGCGCAGCGCGTGCCGGTGCGCATCCACATCGACAAGGTGCCCGACGACATGGTCCTCGCGGCCGGTACGACCTGCACGGTGGTCGTGAAGCCCGGCACCTGAACGGGCGATGTAGACGAGCGAAGTGAACGTGCGCGCCAGCGTCGCGCGGCCAGCCGGTCCGCCGACGCCCGCGAGCACGGAACACGGCAAGAGCGCCTCCGGGCGCTCTTTTTCGTGGTGCGCACGGATGCGCGCGCCTAAAAGTCGCATGACAGTTTTTGCCAGATTCCAGGCATTGGCCGACGGCTGACCATTCGGGCTTGAAAAAATTGTCTCAGAAACAGTCCGAATCCCCGCGTCATTGACGGTCATCAAACCCAAAACCGGCATCAGCTAGGACTATTCTTATTTTTACGTCCCAGATCGGATGCCAGCGTGGGTTTTTTCTCCGAGCACCTTCCTTTTATCGTTGCGTCCGGCCATGCGGCGCTGTCGGAAACGACGGCGCGCGCGCTCGCGCCGGGGCGCATCGTCGTGCTCGGAATCGGCAATGTGCAATGGGGCGACGCGGGCTTCGGCGTGCGCGCGCTTGAACGGCTCAAGTCGGCGTGGCGGTGCGCGCCGCATGTCGAGTGCGTCGATGGCGGCACCCAGGGGCGCGCGCTCCTGCCGCTCGTGGAGTCGGCGCAGCGCATGATCGTGTTCAATGCCGCCGATTTCGGCCAGCCGCCCGGCACGCTGTGCGTGCGTGCGGGCGACGACGCCACGGCGCATCTGCGCACGCATGCGGTGAATCTGCACCAGATGGATTTCGCCGATGCGCTCGCCTGCGCGCAACTCAAGGGCCGTTATCCGCGCGAGCTGGTGCTGATCGGCGTGCAGCCGCAGGCGCAGTCCGAATATGGCGCGGATCTCGACGATGCCGTGCGGGCCCAGCTCGATCCCGCAGTCGCGGCCGCGTGCCGCTGGCTGCGGCGCTGGCATGCGCGCCCGCAGCCGCTCGCGTCGACCGAGGCCGCCGATCATCAGACCGGACATCGCACCGAACATCGCGCGGAACGCGCCGGCTGCGCCGACGAAATCGCCTGACGCGGGCGAACGCGCAGGCCGCTGTCGCCATCTAGCCGCCGCGCCCGCCGCATCCGCGCCGCGCCCACGGGTCAACCCGCGTTGCCCGCGCGCATTGCACTGCACTATCCTCGACACTCCAGGGCCAGTTCCGGCAGTCCGCGCCCCATCGCACGGGAGGAAGCACCTCATGCGCCGTTACCGCGATTTTCACCGCGAGTCGATCGAACAGCCCGACGCCTTCTGGCGCCGCGAAGCCGCGCGCATCCACTGGGAAACGCCCTTCGACGCCGTGCTCGACCGCTCGAATCCGCCCTTCGCGCGCTGGTTCACGGGCGGGCGCACGAACCTGTGCTTCAACGCCGTCGATCGCCATCTCGCCTCGCGCGCACAGCAGAACGCGCTGGTCTATGTCTCGACGGAAACCGGCATCGAGCGGCGCTACACCTACGCCGACCTGCACGCCGAAGTGAACCGCATGGCCGCCGTGATGCGCTCGCTGGGCGTCAAGCGCGGCGACCGCGTGCTGATCTATCTGCCGATGATTCCCGAGGCCGTGTTCGCCATGCTGGCCTGCGCGCGGCTCGGCGCGATCCATTCGGTCGTGTTCGGCGGCTTCGCGGCGCCGAGTCTCGCCGCCCGCATCGACGATGCGAAGCCCGTGCTGCTCGTGAGCGCCGACGCCGGCGCGCGCGGCGGCAAGGTGATCGACTATGCGCCGCTCGTCGACGAAGCGATGTCGCGCGCCGAACACGCGCCGCCGCACGTGCTGCTGATCGACCGCCAGCTCGCGCCCGAACGCTTCGACGCGCCCTATCTGGTCCACTACGAACCGTTGCGCGAGCAGTTTTACGACGCCCACATACCGTGCGAATGGCTCGAATCGAACGAGCCCTCGTACATCCTCTACACGTCCGGCACCACGGGCAAACCGAAGGGCGTGCAGCGCGACGTGGGCGGCTACGCGGTCGCGCTCGCGGCGTCGATGGACTACATCTTCGAGGGCCGCCCGGGCGACACGATGTTCACCGCCTCGGACATCGGCTGGGTCGTGGGCCACAGCTACATCATCTACGCGCCCTTGCTCGCGGGCATGACCACGGTGATGTACGAAGGCACGCCGATCCGCCCCGACGGCGGCATCTGGTGGCGGCTCGTCGAGCAGCACAAGATCAACCTGATGTTCACCGCGCCCACGGCGATCCGCGTGCTCAAGAAGCAGGACCCGGCGCTGCTGCACGCCGCCGATCTGTCGAGTCTGCGCACGCTCTTTCTCGCGGGCGAACCGCTCGACGAACCGACCGCCACGTGGATTTCGGACGCGCTCGGCAAACCGGTCGTCGACAACTACTGGCAGACCGAAACCGGCTGGCCGATGCTGGCGAACCAGGGCGGCGTCGAAGCGCTGCCGCAGAAGCTCGGCTCGCCGGGCGTGCCCTGCTACGGCTACGACCTCGTGCTGCGCGACGAGCACACCGGCGAGCCCTGCGCGAGCGGCGAAAAAGGCGTCATCACGCTCGGCTATCCGCTGCCGCCCGGCTGCATGCAGACGGTCTGGGGCGACGACGCGCGCTTCGTGAAAACGTACTGGGAAAGCGTGCCCGGCCAGCAGGTCTATTCGACCTTCGATTGGGGCGTACAGGATGAAAACGGCTACGTGACGATCCTCGGGCGCACCGACGACGTCATCAACGTGGCCGGGCATCGGCTCGGCACGCGCGAGATCGAAGAGGCGATCTCGTCGCACGCGGCGGTCGCGGAAGTGGCCGTGGTCGGCGTGAACGATGCGGTGAAGGGACAGGCCGCGCTCGCCTTCGTGGTGTTGCGCGACGCCGCGGCGGCAGCCGACCCGAAGGCGGCGGACAAGCTCGCCACGGCCATCGCGACGACGGTGGACCGCCAGCTCGGCGCGATCGGCCGGCCCGCGCGCGTGCATTTCGTCTCGATGCTGCCGAAGACGCGCTCGGGCAAGCTGCTGCGCCGCGCGATCGCGGCGCTCGCGGAAGGCCGCGAGCCGGGCGATCTGCCGACGATCGAAGATGCGTCGGCGCTGCAGCAGATTCGCGAGGCGGTCAGCGTCGCCGGCGAAGGCTGAGGTCGCCGCGAAATCGCCGCGAAGCCGCTGAAATCAGCGCGCGACGGGCGTGTAGGCCGCGAGAAAACGCTTGAGAATGCCGGTCGAATACGTTCCGGCGATATCGGCGAGAAACGACGAAAACGACGTGCTCGCGTGCTCGTCGGCGGTATCGGAGATGGTGCGCACGATCGCGCACGGCACGTCGTATTCGTGGCAGACCTGGGCGATCGCGGCGCCCTCCATTTCCACCGCCAGCGCGTCGGGCAGCAGCGCGCGCAACGCGCCCACGGCGGCGGCGCTCGCCACGAACTGATCGCCGCTGATCACGAGGCCGCG
>NZ_JAAGPN010000131.1:0-233 GCF_017104805.1 Paraburkholderia sp. Ac-20347
AGTACGACAGTGTCCGTCAGTGCACACATGAAGTATCTACAGTCTATATTAAGATATAGTTTATAGCAGCTACTACCGTAGATCAGCTGGTCTGCTACAATAGTAAGTACATGTACTTGATATGTACACATTATTACATCCTATCAAAGCGTGCACTGTTATATATAGAGTTATATCATTTCGTGTTTATAACCTACTATGCACACTGTGTTTTTTTTTTTTTTTTTTTTTTT
>NZ_JAAGPN010000132.1:0-21905 GCF_017104805.1 Paraburkholderia sp. Ac-20347
TTCGATATAGCAGTTTGCAGTTATTTGACTGATGAATACACCAATGACCGACAACAATAGCGATATTCAGGCAACCAGCGCGCCTGAGCCGGCTGAGAACGACGGCAAAGACCAGAAGAAAAAGGAGAAGTGCAAGTTCGATGACTTCGTCAGTTTGGGGTGGAAAGCCTTACTGGCGTTTGGCGGATTGATGCTGCTTGCGTTTTTCTGGCAGGTGCAATTCCTGCCGGAAATCAAGCTCGCGGATATCACTGCGGTTCTGGCCGCGGTGGCCGTGAGTGGCGTGGTGCTTTTGCTCATCTTTGTTGCTTCCGCGGTCCTCCCGGCACTTGGGACCTATGCCGCGTTTAAAGGACAGCGTCAGCGTGCAAAGTCAATTATCCTGGCTGCGGGTTCTGGCGGGTTAGCGGCGAGTGCGCTGTTTGTCGGCAGTATGGCCGACAGCAGCTGGTGGGCCTTGCTGCCTGGCGTCGCTGCACTCTTCGTATTCATCTGGGCATGGCATTTCGCCAAAAGCGAATGGCAAGAGCAAGAGCGCGAGACGGAGAAACAAGCCGAGCAACAAGAGATCAAGGACATGAAGTCGCTTGATTTCTTCCGATCTAAAGCCGCGCCCGCGTCGACTGGCTCAATGGTCGTGTTCCTCGACGTGGCCTTTACCGCCTTCATATTTTTCGTAGGGCTGAGTTTTTCCGCTATTTTCTTTACCGTTTCCTATCGCGCGCAACCCGTTCACGCCTATAGCTACGCGGCATTTGTTGTGTGGATGCTGCTTTGTTTTGGTTACAACATTGCTTTGGCTACTGGCGATGTGCGCGACAAGCGTCGCCTCAAAGTGGCGGGCGCCCTGATTTTTCTTCTGGTCGTCGCATTTCTGATGCTGACCGGCAGCTTGCCTTTGCTCGCAAGCAGTGTGGTCAAGAAGCTGGGCCTGGGCGAGATTGATAGCGCATCGATCTTGCTGACCTCGCAAGGTTGTGACGTCGTTGAAGCAACGAGTAACAACGAGATGCGATGCAGCCGTGAGAAGGCGGGAAAATCCGGTACGCTATGTGACGTGAAGATTCTTTCGCGCATCGGCTCGGAAGTCCTGCTTAGCGATAGCCACTCTGATGTGGTCGTCAAGCGCGATGACGTACTAGGCTGGCAACGCTCGAGCGTGCAGAAAACGGGGAGCGCCCGGCCCGCAAAGTGCGCGCTTGTTCGGGCCGAACCCGACACGAAGTCCGCGTCGGAAGCGTCCGCCACGCTTTCGCCCACCGTCGTGGCGGCAATCCAGTCGACGGTTCAGACGGCGGTCACACAAGCGAACTCGGTAAATATAGAACCGCCGCGCGCGCAACCTCAGCCGAAGCCTCATCCGCAACCGCGTCCGCAGCCGCCGCGTGCTCCTGGCACGAGCGTGACCTACGCGAATCAGGGGTCCGTGACCGTGAACAACTACGTCACGTCGTCATCCGGATCGGATGCCTCAGCATGCGACACGCACAGTCCCAAGAGAGTGTGCGATGTCACGCCGCGCGCGAATACGAAGCCTTCGTGCACGACATCGCAGGACGGCACCTGTACAGGCGAGCACGCATTGGAGACCGGGAACGCGGGCGGCTGAATTCAATGAAGACCGCCGGGCAGAACCGGCGGTCTCATCGCGCTCAAGACGGTCTCCAACACATGCAGTCCATTACCGCGCAGGCCAGCCGCTCTTCCTGGGCGCCGATCTCCGCCTGCGCCATGTCACCTGCGAGCGCATGCCGGTACCACGCGTGGAAGTGTTGCATGCCGTCCTCTATTCGCGACTGATAACGGCCGGCATCGCTCACGCAGCGTCGGTGCAGACGCAGGTGGCTCGCATCCATGCGCTCGGTGATCTCGTTGTCCTCGATCATGGCCTCCATATACGCGGCGCACTGCGCTTCGACGAGTTCGCCCTCGAACGCCGCGATTTCCTTGGCTAATAAAACGCCTCCACGTTGAGCGTTTCCAGCGGCCCTTTCGGAAACAGCGTCGAGACCACCATCGCGTGCGGATGCCGCTCGATTGCGGCAAGGCGGCTTGTCAAATTCGGGCGGGGCGATCAGTTCGTCCTGGCCGGCGTACGTCCAGCCAAAGTCCGATGGCATCGGAGAGCGAACAGGATTGGGCGCGAAAACAGACTCGCCGTCGAGGTCGTCCGGCACTTTTGGGGAGAAATTCGTCGGGCGCGAAAAACTGTGTGAACGACAGAATTGCACCGTACCGTCGTCGATGTGGCACTCGGCAGCGCACGGGGGGGTATCGCAGCGGCGCGGATGGCCGTGCGCACCACCCAAAGCCCCCGCCTGCGCGCGCGTCTACATGCAAATCGCATTACAGCCAACCACGAGTGTTGGTTTTTTGTAAAGAACTATCAAAAGCCAGGGTCGTTTGCTAAGATGCGCGCCTCATGGAATGAGAATAAGTCTCATTGACGTTTAAGTTATGACGTTAAACCGGGGCGGGAGGCGCCTCGATCACTGGCCGATATGAACAATCAAGAAACCGCACGCCGTAGTGGGCAGAAGCTGCCCCGTCCTTTGCAGATCGCTGCCTGGCTGACGTTTGCCGCCGCCGCGCAATCCGCGTTTGCCCAGACCGCCACGACCGCGAACGACAGCGCCGCCGCTGCGGCGAGTGCGACCAGCGCAGCCAGCAGCCCCGCCGCATCCACCTCGCGCGCCGACAAGGCATTGCCCGCCGTGAACGTCAGCGCGGCCGCCGTGGCCGACTCGCCGTTGCATCTGGCCACGCCGGTTTCGAGCGGCGCGCTCGGCACGCGTTCGCAGTTGGACACGCCGTTCTCGACCACGGTCGTGACGGGCGAGGATCTCGCCGATCGCCAGGCCAACAAGCTCGGCGACGTCTTCGCGGGCGACGCCTCGGTCACCGACAACAGCAACGCCTATAGCGCGTGGGCGACCTACATCACGGTGCGCGGCCTGCCGATCGACTGGCAGAACGGTTTCAAGATCGACGGCAATCCGTTCATTTCGTATGGCATCACCATGCCGTACGAAAACCTCGAACGCGTCGAACTGCTCAAGGGCGCGGGCGGTTTCATGTACGGTTTCGCGCAACCGGGCGGCGTCGTCAATTACGTGACGAAGAAGCCGGGCAAGGATCCGGTCACGAGTTTCGATATCGGCTATCGCATGGACGGCGTGCTCAGCCAGCACGCCGACCTGAGCCGCCGCTTCGGCCCGGACGGCATGTTCGGCGCGCGCATCAACTACACGCACGAACAGGGCAAGACCTATAACGCGGGCGATATCAACCGCAATTCGGTGGCGCTCGCGCTCGACGGTCAGCTCACGCGCGACCTCGACGTCTATTTCAACGCGATCTACCAGACGAGCCGTTCGAGCGGCCAGACGCCGGCGATCTACATTCCGTCGAGTTACGTGGGCACGAGTCTGCCCGCGACCATCAGCGGCGGCTCGAATCTGCTGAACAGCGCCGGCCAGCATCTGAACACCAACCTGCAGCTCTACACGGCGGGCGTGAAGTATCAGATCACGCCGGACTGGACGTTCAACACGTCGGCGAGTTACAGCAAGTCGGCGCGCGACCGCAACGAAAGCACGCTCACGCTGCTCAACCAGTCGGGCGACTACTCCGACTATCGCTGGAACGGCGACGAAGGCCACCAGGATATCTATTGGCAAGGCGCGTTCGAAGGCAAGGTGAAGACCGGTCCGTTCACGCATCAGATCGTGGCCGGTGCGTCGATCCAGCATCAGACCAACGACTACAGCACGGTGGCGGGCACCGCGGGCGGCACGCTCGGCGCGGGCAATCTCTACGTGCAGAACCCGTATGCGTTCTACTCGGGCAGCGGTCTCGACAAGTACCGCGCGAGCGAGATCAACCAGAAGGCGCTGTTCCTGAGCGACACGATGCAGATCACGAGCCGCTGGTCGCTGCTCGCGGGCCTGCGTTACACGAACTACGATCAGGAGAGCTTCTCGGAAGCGGGCGGCACGACCTCGTCGTACGGCAAGAACGGCGTCGTCACGCCGACCTTCGCGCTGATGTACAAGCTCGAACCGGAAACCACGTTGTACGCGAGCTATGTCGAATCGCTCGAAGCGGGTCAGGTTGTTTCGGATATCTACGCAAATGGCGGATCGGTGCTCAATCCGCTGCGCTCGCGTCAGTATGAAGTGGGCATCAAGAGCGAGCACGCGCGCTGGAGCGCGAATGCGGCGCTGTTCCGCATCGAGCGCGGCGCGTCGTATGCGAACGAACAGAACGTGCTGATGCAGGACGGCAACTCGATCTACGAAGGTCTCGAAGCGGGCGCGAGCGTGCGTCTGGGCCGCAGCTGGCAAGTCGCGGGCGACATCATGCTGCTCGATACGTGGTACGCGAAGGGCCAGACCTATAACGGCAAGCGTGTCGCGGGCGCACCGCAATTCACGGCGGCCACGCGCGTGACGTACGACGTGCCGTATGTGCCGGGCCTGCAACTGGGCGTCGATGCGAAGTACACGGGCAACACCGAAGTGCGTCCGGCCGGCGATCTGGAAACGGGCGGCTACCTGCTCGTGAACGTGGGCGCGAACTACGTGACGCGCATCGGCGGCCACGACGTGACGCTGCGCGCGGCGCTCGACAACATCACGAATCGCCGCTACTGGATGTTCCAGTACGACAGCTATATCGCGCCGGGCGATCCGCGCACGATCAGCCTGAACGCGAAGATCGACTTCTGATCGTCGCGACCTCATAAACGGCACGCTCTCGTTGTCGTGACCCCGCAGGCCACCCCTGACGCAGCATCCGGATGTTCCGGCTGCGTCGCGGGTGGCCTGCTGCTTTGCGCACGGACTGGCTCTATGTGCCGATGATCGGGCGCGTTAAGATACGCGCGTCGAAAAAATAAAGCATGGGCGAGACAGGAATGAGAAAGCATGTCGATGGGGCGGCCGTCGCCATTATGGTGACGCTGTGCTTCATCTGGGGTACGCAGCAGGTCGCGATCAAGGCCGTGGCCGGCGATATCGCCCCGATGCTGCAAGTGGGCCTGCGTTCGGGCGGCGCGGCGGCGCTCGTGTGGCTGTTCAACCGCTTCGTGCTGCGCGAGCGCTGGCTGCCGGGCGTGGCGCTGCGCTCGGGGCTCGTCGTCGGCGTGCTGTTCGCGTTCGAATTTCTCTGCGTCGCCGAAGGGCTGCGTCTGACCAACGCCTCGCATATCGCCGTGCTGCTCTACACCGCGCCGATGTTCGCGGCCATCGGCCTGCATATCAAACTGCCCGACGAACGGCTCGCGCCGCTGCAATGGGCGGGCATCGCGCTCGCGTTCATCGGTATCGCCGTCGCGTTTCTGGGGCCGGCGCTGCTGGGCGGCGGCCTGTCCGCGCCCGGCATGCCCACGAATCCCAACTGGCTGCTCGGCGACCTGATGGGTCTGCTCGGCGGCGCGGCGTGGGGCCTGACCACGGTCGGCGTGCGCACGACGCGGCTCAGCGAAGCGCCCGCCACGCAGACGCTCTTTTGCCAGCTCGCCTGCGCATTCGTGCTGCTGATTCCGTTCGCGCTGTTCACGGGGCAGACCGCGTTTCACGCTACGCCGCTCGCGCTCGCGAGCCTCGGTTTCCAGACCGTGGTGGTGACGTTCGCGAGCTATCTGACCTGGTTCTGGCTGTTGCGCCGCTACTTCGCCGCGCGGCTCGGCGTGCTCTCGTTCATGACGCCGCTGTTCGGCGTCGTGCTCGGCGTGGTGGTGCTGCACGAGCACGTGGATGCCGCTTTCATCGCGGGTTCGGTGCTCGTGCTGACCGGGCTGCTGGTCGTGAACAGCCAGGCGTGGCTGCGTCAGCTGTTCGGGCGCGGATCGCGAGCGCGCGCGGGCGTCTAGGGCGTCTAAAGCGAAGACGAAGGCGACCGGCCGACCACGCGCCAGGGTTGTGCCTGGCTTGACCGGGCGAGCCGCGCGCGACGTCCGCGCATCGATCGTGCGCTATGCCGAAATCGTCATTGCCGGCGGGCCGTTGCGACAAGACGGCCACGCGGGCGGCACCTACGATTGACGGCATGAAAACCCTCTCCGTCATCGATTCCCATACCGGCGGCGAGCCCACGCGGCTCGTGACCGAAGGCGGCCCCGAGCTGGGCCGCGGACCGCTCGCCGAGCGGCTCGAGATTTTCCGCCGCGACTTCGACCGCGTGCGCGCAGGCATCGTCTGCGAGCCGCGCGGCTCCGACGTGATGGTCGGCGCGCTGCTGTGCGAGCCGCACGATCCGGCCTGTTCGGCGGGCGTCATCTTCTTCAACAACGTGGGCTTTCTCGGCATGTGCGGACACGGCACGATCGGCCTGATCGTGTCGCTCGCGCACATGGGCCGCATCGCGCCGGGCGTGCATCGCATCGAAACGCCGGTGGGCAATGTCGAAGCCGAACTGCACGCCGACGGCAGCGTCACCGTGCGCAACGTGCCCGCGTATCGCTACCGCACTAACGTGCCGGTCGACGTGCCGGGCCTCGGCCGCATGCATGGCGATATCGCGTGGGGCGGCAACTGGTTCTTCCTCGTCGCCGATCACGGCCAGTCGCTCGAATTCGCCAACGTCGAAACGCTCACAAATGTGTCCTGGGCGATTCGCCAGGCGCTCGAAGCGAATGGCATCGCGGGCGAGGGCGGCGCACTGATCGACCATATCGAACTGTTCGCCGATTCGACGACGCCGGGCCTCGACAGCCGCAACTTCGTGCTGTGCCCCGGCAAGGCGTACGACCGCTCGCCGTGCGGCACCGGCACGAGCGCGAAGATCGCCTGCCTCGCCGCCGACGCGGCGCTTGCGCCGGGCGCCGTGTGGAAGCAGGAGAGCATCGTCGGCAGCGTGTTCGAGGCGAGCTATGAAAGCCACGAAAGCGACGGCGATCTCGCGCCCGGCTACGTGCGCCCGAGCATTCGCGGCACGGCGCACGTGAGCGCGCAGGCGCAGCTCATTTTCGCCGACGACGATCCGTTCGCATGGGGCATTCGCGCGTGATGAACATGGCAGCATCGCGTCCCGATGTCGTGGTGGTGGGCGCGGGCATCGTCGGCGCCGCGTGCGCGCACGAACTCGCGCGGGACGGCGCGAACGTGCTGGTGATCGACCGCGCGGGCATCGGCGGCGGCGTGACGGCGGCGGGCATGGGCCATCTCGTTGTGATGGACGATACGCCCGCCGAGTTCGCGCTTTCCGCGTGGTCGCGGCAGTTGTGGCTCGATCTTGCGCCGCGTCTCGATGCGCGTCAGGCGTTCGTGCGCTGCGGCACGCTCTGGGTCGCCACCGACGACGAGGAATACGAACTGGCGCAGTCGCGTCAGGCGGCGCTCGTGCAGCAGGGCATCGCCTGCCACATGCTCGACGCGAAACAGGTGCGCGAAGCCGAACCGTCGCTGCGCGAAGGCTTGCGCGGCGGCATGATGGTCCCCGACGACGCCGTGGTCTACGCGCCGTCCGCCGCCGCGTGGCTGCTCGCGCAGCCGGTGAAAGGGCGCATCGCGTGCCGACTCGATACGCGCGTGGCGCAGCTGAACCGGCAAGGCGTGGTGCTCGCCGATGGCGAAGTCATCGCGACCGGCGCGGTGCTGCTCGCCAACGGCCTGCAAGCCGCCGAACTGCTGCCCGGCTTGCCGATGCAGGCGAAGAAGGGCCATCTGCTGATCACCGACCGTTATCCTGGCGCCGTCCGTCACCAGATTCTCGAACTCGGCTATATCAAGAGCGCGCACAGCGCGACCGGCACCTCGGTGGCGTTCAACGTGCAGCCGCGCCCGACCGGTCAATTGCTGATCGGCTCGTCGCGGCAATTCGACAGCGAAGATCCCGCGATCGAACCGGAGATTCTCGCGCGCATGCTGCGCCGCGCCGCCGAGTATCTGCCGCAGTTGCCGTCGCTGAACGCGATACGCGCGTGGACGGGCTTCCGTCCGGCGACGCGCGACGGCTTGCCGCTGATCGGCCCGGCCGGTCCGTTCGCGCGCGACGACGGCCATCCGCAGACGTGGCTCGCGACCGGCCACGAGGGGCTGGGCGTGACCACGGCGCTCGCGACCGGCAAGCTGATCGCCGCGCAGATGCTCGCCGCGCGCGACGCATTGCCGATCGACGCTACACCGTATTGGCCCGCGCGTTGCGCGACGCAAGGAGCCGCTCATGTCTGATTTCGTCGTGCTCGACGTGGATGGCCGCAGCGTGCGCGTGGCGGCGGGCAGTTCGGTGGTCGCGGCGATCGCGCACGCGGCGAGCGATGGGGTTGTCGCGACGCGCCGTTCCGTGACCGGCGCGCTGCGCGGGCCGTTGTGCGGCATGGGCGTGTGCCAGGAGTGCCGCGTGACGATCGACGGCGTCGCGCATCGGCTCGCGTGCCAGACCGTCTGCGCCGAGGGTATGAATGTGGTGACGGCAAGAGGCGCGCAATGAAGTTCGATATCCTGATTATTGGTGCAGGGCCGGCCGGTTTGCAGGCGGCACGCGTGGCCGCCGAGGCGGGCAAGCGCGTCGGCATCGTCGACGATAACGCGCGGCCCGGCGGACAGATCTGGCGTCAAGGCCCGGCGCATTCGCCGACAGGCGAGGCGCGCGCGGTCATCGACGCGGTCGAGGCCTTCGTGCAACGCGGCAGCGTGGTCCGCTTGAGCGGCACGCGCGTCGTGCAGGCGCCCGGCGTGCGGCAATTGCTGGTGGAAGACGCGCAACGCGGCTACACGATCGATTACGACAAGCTGATCGTCGCGACCGGCGCGCGCGAGCGCTTCCTGCCGTATCCGGGCTGGACGCTGCCGGGCGTGACGGGCGCGGGCGGTTTGCAGGCGCTCGTGAAGGGCGGTTTGCCGGTTCGCGGCGAGCGCATCGTGATCGCGGGATCGGGGCCGCTGCTGTGGGCCGCTGCCGTCACGGCGCGAGAACAAGGCGCGCGCGTGCTGGCGATCGTCGAGCAGGCGCCGCCGTCGGCGGTGCGGCGCTTCGCGGCCGGGCTCGTCCACACGCCTGCGAAATTGATGCAGGCAGCCCGTATGCGATTCGATCTGCGCGCGACGCCATATTTATGCGGCGCGCACGTGATCGAAGCGCTCGGCGAAGATAAACTCACGCGAGTGCGCATCCAGCACGGCGACAAGACGATTGCGCTCGATTGCGACCGCCTCGCCTGCGCGTATGGCCTCGTGCCGAATACGCTGGTGGGCGCGGCGCTCGGTTGCCGGACCACGGAGGCGCAGGGCATGGCCGCGCTGGCCGTCGACGACTGGCAAGCGACCTCGCTGCCCGACGTCTATGCGGCGGGCGAATGCACGGGCGTGGGCGGCATGGAGCTGGCGGCGCTTGAAGGACGCATCGCCGCGCACGCCGCTGTGGGCGAGCAGGACAAGGCGCGCGCCTTGTTTGGCGAACGCGCGCGCTATCGCGCCTTCGCCGCGCGGCTGCACGAAGCGTTCGCGCTCGCGCCGCATCTGCGCGCGCTCGCGGCGCCCGACACCGTGCTGTGCCGCTGCGAGGACGTGACGTACGGCGAGGCCGCGCAGCACCGTTCATGGCGCGATGCGAAACTGCACACGCGCTGCGGCATGGGACCGTGTCAGGGCAAGATCTGCGGCGAGGCGGCGGCGTTCTGCCTGGGCTGGCCGCGCAACGGCCAGCGTCCGCCGTTTTCGCCCGCGCGTATCGGGACCTTGCTGGAAGTGTCCTCGCAGGCGTAACGCGCCGTTGCATGCGATATCGAATCACGGGCGGCGCGCGCGAGTGCGCCGCCCGATTTTCGTTTCAGATGCGCAAGCGTGCAACGGAAGGGCATAATCGTGCGGATCACGACTCGCCGCTCATCGCAATGCCCGAACTCGTTCTGCCCGCCGCCCTCGAAAACACGACGCTGCCGCAGATGGTGGCGCATTTCGCATTGCTCGAACCGCTATTCGACGCCATGCCCGACGTGGTCTTCTTCGTGAAGGATCACGATGCGCGCTATGTGATCGCGAACGTCACGCTCGCCGCGCGTTGCGGTTTCAAGGACAAACGTTCGCTGCTCGGCAAGACGGCGGCGCAGGTGTTTCCCGCGCGTTTCGGCAGCAGCTATACGGCGCAGGACGAAGCCGTGGTGCGCCTGAACAGCCGTTTCATCGATCAACTCGAACTGCATCTTTATCCGGGGCGTCAGCCGGGCTGGTGCCTCACGTCGAAGGTGCCGCTGCACGACGCGCACGGACGCGTGCTGGGCGTGGCCGGCATTTCGCGCGATCTGCAGGCGGCCGAAGGCACGCATCCGGCTTATCAGCGTCTGGCCATTGCCGCGAAATACATTCAGGACAATTACGCTCAGCCGCTCAAGCTTTCGCATCTGGCCACGCTCATCAATATGTCGGTGGCGCAAATCGAGCGCTATTTCCACAAGATTTTCCATCTCACGCCGCGCCAGATGCTGCTGAAAACGCGGCTCGATGCGGCGTCCGAATTGCTCGCGAGCGACCTGAGCATTACCGATATCGCCACACGCTGCGGTTATAACGATCACAGCGCATTTACGCGTCAATTCAAGGCGACGGTGGGCCTGACGCCAAGCCAATATCGCGCGCTGCTGCATCCACAGGTTGCGCAAACCGGCGACGCCGCAGAAAAAGATTAATGACCTAAGCGCCAAAAATACGGGTTGTCCCCGATAGCGAATATGCACCCGAATGAGGCGTTTATGCACGCGTTCGGGACTGCGCCGCGATTGTGCTGATTTCGTCTCTTTGAGTCGCGAAAGGTCTCAAGCCTCGATCATTCTGGATAGCGATACTTCTTCGCATCGCCACACGGGTTGGCGCGATTTTTCAAACGAAGGAGATTGTCACTGTGAGCCGTAACGCTATCCAATGGAGCGGTGTGTTTCCCGCCGTCAGCACGCAATTCAAGGCGGACTTCTCCGTCGATATCGAAGCGACGCATCGCGTGGTGAGCAACCTCGTGAAGGACGGCGTGTCGGGCCTCGTGGTGTGCGGCACGGTCGGCGAAAACACGTCGCTCCACACGTCCGAGAAAATGGCCGTGATCGAAGCCGCGCGCGATGCCGCCGGCGGCAAGGTGCCCGTGATCGCGGGCGTGGCGGAATTCACCACCGAGTTCGCGCGCCAGACCGTGCGCGAAGCGCAGCGCGTGGGCGTGGACGGCGTGATGGTGATGCCCGCGCTGGTCTACTCGGCCAAGCCGCATGAAACGGCTGCGCATTTCCGCGCCGTGGCGTCGAGCACGGACCTGCCGGTGATGGTCTACAACAATCCGCCGATCTACAAGAACGACGTCACGCCCGACGTGCTGATCGCGCTGCAGGACTGCGAGAATATCGTCTGTTTCAAGGACTCGTCGGGCGACACGCGCCGCTTCATCGATCTGCGCAACGCCGTGGGAGATCGCTTCGTGCTGTTCGCGGGCCTCGACGACGTGGTGGTGGAAAGCGTGGCCGTGGGCGCGGAAGGCTGGGTCTCGGGCATGTCGAATGTGTTCCCGAAAGAAGGCGAGACGCTGTTCCGTCTCGCGAAGCAAAAGCGTTTCGACGAAGCGCTCGCGCTGTATCGCTGGTTCATGCCGCTGCTGCACCTCGATGCGCGTCCGGACCTCGTGCAATGCATCAAGCTGTGCGAAGAACTCGTCGATCGCGGCAGCGCGCTCACGCGTCCGCCGCGTCTCGCGCTCGAAGGCGATGCGCTCGCGCACGTGCGGTCCGTCATGAAGCAGGCGCTCGCCACGCGTCCGCAACTGCCGGACGTCGGTCTGTAAATCCCCTTGCGCGCCGCGTGGGCGCGCTTTCTCTTTCCGCGCGCCTCTCGCGTTTTCCATTCCTCTTTTGCGAGTCCGGCGGCGCGCGGCACCGACCGCGCCGCGTGCCGCGCGCTGTTGCCGACGCTCGAACGCAAGGCGGGCCGTATACTCGCCAATGGTTTCGGCACGGGCGTGGAAGTCGGGCATGCGATGGTGCATGGCGGCCCGTTCCCAGCGACCTCGGATGCGCGCACGACGTCGGTCGGCAGTCGCGCGATCGAGCGCTTCCTGCGGCCGGTTTCGTATCAGGATCTGCCCGACGACCTGCTGCCCGAGGCGCTGCGCGACGCCAATCCGCTGGCGCTCGCGCGGCGTATCGACGGTACGCTTCATTGCGAGGAACATCAGGATGACTGAGCAATCCGACGACGTTGTACTTTCACTCGACGCGCTGTTCTCACTTGCGCGCAAGGCGCTGATGCATCACGGCGTGTCCGAAGCGCACGCGGACGCCATCGCGCGCGTCATCACGCAAGGTCAGCGCGACGAGTGCCATTCGCACGGCATCTATCGCCTGCTTGGCTGCGTGCGTTCGGTAAAGAGCGGCAAGGTCGATCCGCGTGCCGAGCCGACGCTGCGCGACGTAGCGCCCGGCGTGCTCGCGGTCGACGCGCATTACGGTTTTTCGTTGCTGGCCTTCGAAACGGGCCTGCCCGTGCTCGCGGAAAAGGCCCGCACGCAAGGGCTGGCGGCGATGGCGATCAATCGCTGCTTCCATTTTTCGGCGCTCTGGCCCGAGGTGGAAGCCATCGCCGCGCACGGTCTCGTGGGGCTCGCGATGAATCCGAGCCATAGCTGGGTCGCGCCCGCGGGCGGCACGCGCGGCGTGTTCGGCACCAATCCGATTGCGTTCGCGTGGCCGCGCGCCGAAGGGCATCCGTTCGTATTCGACTTCGCCACGAGCGCGATCGCGCGCGGCGATATCGAATTGCACGCGCGTGAAGGCAAACCGATTCCTTCGCACTGGGCCATCGACAGCGAGGGACAACCGACCACCGACGCACGCGCGGCACTCGACGGCGCGATGCAGACGTTCGGCGGCCATAAGGGATCGGCGCTCGCGGCAATGGTCGAATTGCTCGCGGGCGCGTTGATCGGCGACCTCACGAGCATGGAGTCGCAAGCCTTCGACGGCGGCGCGGGCGCGAGTCCCTGCCACGGCGAGCTGGTGATCGCGATCGATCCACGCCGTTTTCTGGGCGACGATCACGCGGCGGGCGAGGCGCGCGCCGAGCGCCTGTTCGACGCCGTGGTCGAGCAGGGCGCACGCTTGCCGTCGCAACGTCGTTTCGAAGCACGTGCGCGCAGCGAACGCGATGGTGTGCGTATTCCTTCCGCGCTGTATCGCGACGTGATGAAACTTTTTGATTGAATCGAATCGTAGCGAAAGGCAGCAGGAAAAAAAGCGCGTGCGAGCCAAGGCCCGCGCGCGCTTTCAATCGCGATGGCCTGGTTGATTGGCGATGCCGCTTATTGTGTCGATTTATCGGCGAATTAACGCCTGTTCCGCTAGCGCCGCAGCGTTGCATTTTTTACGTGCGTGAGCGAAGTGTGCGCATCCAGGCACACGAATTCGAAAACTGTCCCTTTTACATTGGCGACACTCAAGGTTAATGCTTATTGCGGTGCAGCAAAATGCTGCCTACACTGAGCTTGACCGCCTATGGATTCGGAAGTTTTCGAAAGGAGGGCGTGCCATGATCACGTCACAGATGGCGATGCTCGAAGCGTCGCCAAAGCTACATGTTTTCGAACAGGAAGGGGGCTGGCATTGGGGCATTACCGTGCCCAGGTCGGCGGGCCGCGGCTTCAAGGTCATTGCCTATAGCGAAACGTCATTCAACGGCGAGACCGAGGCTCGCCGCGACGGTAATCGTGCGCTCGATAGTCTCCCTGAGGGTGTCCCTGGTAGTGCGGCATTTTCGTTCATGCCTTAATGCGCGGGTCGTTCTACACTGAAACCCGGTGACGGGAGAAACGTATGAACCCGCGTGACGAGCAGGAAACGCGCCGCAAACACTACGCCATGCGTCGCCTGACGCGGGCGATGCAGCGGCTCACCCATGCGCAGGACGGCATGGAGCGCACGATGGCGCGGCGCTGGGTCAATGCGTGGAGCAGCGCCGTGGGCGAGCGCTGGATGCGGCGAATTACGCCGCTGTCGCGTACCGCTTTGACGAGTTCGGTTGCGCCGGGTGATTCGACCCATACGCGCCGCGTGTCGTCATGAATGGGTGATCGAATGACAGTCGCATCGCAGGCTGCGCGTTCGATTTCAGCGCGGCGTGCGGAAATATGAAACAAAACGCATATTTCGTTGACTGATGCTTCATTGAGACGATATTGTCATACTTTAGACATTTTTCGTTTCACCCTTGGCTTCTGCAGATTATGAAACCACACACGCCATGTGCGTGAATGTGGATGGTGTCGACTACACCGGTACGTGGCGCGTGATGACCGGTTCGGTCATCGTCTATTTCGCCAATGAAATCAAATTCGCTCCGCACGGTGCGAATCGGCCCGAGCAAATCGCTCGCTGGCTGTTGACCGACCTTTGCAAAAAAATCGAGTCACGCAAACGCAAAGGGATCAAACGCTGATTTGTTTGGCCGCTATTTAGCGGCTATTTGGGCCGTTCATGTTCAATCGTGCCGGTTGGCGCGCTCATTTGGCGTGTCCGTTTTGGCATGGTGGACGGCGGTTTTTGCGGGCTCTTTCTCGTGCTGGCTTACGTCCCAATAGCCTTCGCGTTTGAAAATGGCCGAATAGAAGTCGATAAAGGCGCGCACCTTCGACGACACCGTCCGTTTGCGCGGATACACCGCCCAGACCGCCGGCGCATGCTTCGTCGGCTGCGCTTCCCATTCCGGCAGCAACCGGATTAATTTCCCGTCGCGCAATGCGTCGCCGACAGCCCATGTCGGCAACAAAGCAATGCCGCGTCCTGCGATGGCGAGATCGAGCAGCGCTTCGGTGTCATCCACGCGCAATCTGCCGTTCAATTCAACCGTTTCCGATGCTTCGCGCTGTGCGTTCGCAGCATTCGCGTGCTGCACCAGCAGCCAGCGATCGTCCGCCGCGAGTGAAAAACGCAGCGCGGCGTGCGCGGGGAGTTCGGCGGGCGTAGCGGGCGCGCCGCATTGCGCAAGATAAGCGGGGCTCGCGCAGACAATTCGCCGATGCGTCGTCAACTGCCGCGCCATCAATTGCGAATCGGGCAGCGCTCCAATGCGAATCGCGAGATCGATGCCTGAGTCAATGATATTGAGCACGGCATCGGTCATCACGATATCGACGTCGATCTTCGGATAGCGGTCCATGAATTCCGGCAGATGCCGCACGACATGACGGCGTCCGAACGAGCGCGGCATCGTCACGCGCAACAAACCACGCGGCGAGTGATTGAGCGACGAGGCGACTTCGCGCGCTTCGTCGAGATTGCGGATCACGCCGATCGCATGTTCGCGAAACACGCGACCGCCTTCGGTGAGCACGAGGCCGCGCGTCGAGCGATTGAATAGCGCAATGCCGAGATCGCGCTCAAGCTCGGTGATATAGCGCGACACGGTCGACGTCTTGACCTCGATGCGCGCCGCCGCTTTGCTGAAACTGCCGAGCTCGGCAGCCGAAAGGAATGCGCGGATGGCGCCGAAATAATCCATATGCGTGCGGACGTGTTGATGGCTTGATTGCGCAGTGTAAGAGAAAACGCGCGCGCGCCGATCGTGTTGCGCTTCCCGTAGTGTTCGATTGCCGGTTATCCCTTTTCTGCAAAGCTCATTTCCCGTGCGCGCGGTTCCCGCACGCGGCGGCGGCTTCTAAAGTCCATTCGACGCTGCACGATTCGCTCGCCGAGCGATGGACATTTTCAGGAGCCTCATCATGCTGGACAAAACCGCACTTTCATCGCTTGCATTCGACGACGATACGATCACGCGCGATGCGCAATTTTTCGAATACACCTCATCGGCGAATCCGATTGGCGCGAAGCTGATTTCGCGCGTGCCTTATCGCTCGTTTGCCGCGTCGCTTTACGATGACGGTCCGACGCGGATCGTGCCGCTCGATGTGTCCACGGAACTGGGCTGCGATTATCCGGCCACCGGTCCGGGCTTGATGGCGAGTTTTCTGCGCATCGTTGCGGGCGATACGCTGACGGTCGATCCGAATGCGACTTCGCAGGTGTTCTACGTACTCGATGGCGCAGGGACGATTGCGCAAAATGGCACGGCTTTTTCGTTTGGCAAGGGCGATTTTTTTGCGCTGCCGGGCGGCGCAGAGGCGGTATTGAAGGCGCAGTCGACGGCGCGCCTCTATTACGTGAACGACGCACCGCTGCTCGCTTATCTCGGCGCGAAAATCGACGTAGCGCGTTTTACGCCGACGCTGTATCCGGCTACGCGGGCTCAGGCCGAACTCGCCAAAGTGGCCAGCGCGCCGGGCGCCGCGCAGCGCAATCGCGTGAGCGTGCTGCTCGGCAATCGACATTTTCCACAGACGCGCACCGTCACGCATTCGATGTGGGCGATGTTCGGGATGATCGCGCCGCACAGCGTGCAAAAGCCACATCGTCATCAGTCGATCGCGCTCGACTTCATTCCGGCGTGCGAGCCCGGCGTGTATACGCTCGTGGGGACCGAGATCGACGAGCAAGGCCGGATTGTCGATCCCGTGCGCGTGGACTGGACGCCGGGCATGGCGTTCATCACGCCGCCCGGTTATTGGCATGCTCACTTCAATGAATCGGATTCGCCCGCGTATGTGATTCCGCTTCAGGATGCCGGACTGCAAACGTATCTGCGTTCGCTCGATATTCGTTTCGCGCGTTGATGAATTACAAATAGAAAGTTTGCGCGGCGCTTTAAGCGCGTGGTGCGATTGTTTTGATTGCGCGATGTTGCAGCGATGTCGGGTTGATCGTGCTGGCGTGTCGCCCGGGTGTTCGCAAGGTTACGTTCGATGTGGCGGTGACACGTTACGCCCACGACGTAACGCAGCGCGATGCCTGGCCGTCACGCCTTTTTTCATGGATGCGCGATAGGCCGCCGGATAAGGGACGCGCGCTCGTATCGCGTCTATTTTGTTGTTTCCTTTGCTAACGAATCGCGAGTGGAAATCTCGCAAATACGTTGGCGTGGAATTTGCAGATTTCGAGCGCCGATTTCGCCAAATTCGAGCGCAGCGTTACCACGCCGACGCTCCACCATTCTTCCAGGCGACGCGTATCCACGCGCAATCGGGACAGCAGAAACAGCACGCATCGATCGTATTTGAAAAACCGATCAGCGGTTTTCCGGGGGCACTGATTACACCTTTGACCAATCAGGACGCGAGTTCATCGCGAAAGGACTAATCATGGCTCCCTTCAAACACACTCTTGTTGCATCGGCGAGCGCACTCCTATGGTGGTCGCTGGCGCCGTCGGCTCATGCCGGCGATGTGGCGACATCGTCGCCGCCTTCTTCCATGCAAGGCAGCGGATGGAGTGGCGTCTGGCAGTTCGGCCCCGGCTATGCCTGGGCAGGCGGCGAGGGTACGGGCGGCGGCTGGACCGGCACCGGGGCGGGTGGCGGGTATGGCGGAGGTTCGGGCGGTTATGGAGGTTCGGGGGACGGGGGCAGTTGGAGTGGCTCGGGTAGTTCGGGTGGCTCGGGTGGAGCGGGAGGTTCAGGCGGGTCGGGAGGCACTGGCGTGAATGGTGGTTCCGGTGATGGTGGTCATGGTGGAAGCGGTGGTTCTGGTGGTACTGGCGGAACCGGCGATGGTGGCCACGGCGGCTGGGGCGGTGGGTCCGGCGACGGCGGTCATGGTGGAAGCGGTGGCTCAGGTGGCTCGGGTGGAACGGGAGGCACAGGCGGCACCGGCGGTAATGGTGGCACCGGCGATGGTGGCCACGGCGGCTGGGGCGGTGGTTCCGGTGACGGCGGCCATGGCGGCAGCGGCGGTTCGGGCGGAAGCGGTGGCTCCGGTGGAACGGGAGGTTCAGGAGGCACCGGTGGCTCTGGAGGGAACGGAGGCACTGGCGACGGTGGCCATGGAAGCACCGGCGGTTCAGGAGGCACCGGTGGCAGCGGCGGCTCAGGCGGAACCGGAGGTACAGGTGGCTCCGGCGACGCAGGCCACGGCAGCTGGGGTGGCGGCACCGGCGGTTCAACCGGCACCGGCGGCCACGGCATCTCCGGCGGCACTGGCAACTCCGGACACGGCGGCACGAGCATCGGCTCGGGCAACGCTGGTGGCACGCAATCCACTGGCGGCTTGCTCAGTCCGCTCGTCGATCTCGTCGTGAACGTTGGCGCGGTTAGCGTGCCGGTGGTGCCGATCACAATCGGCAACAACAGTGGCAGCGGCAATGGAAACGGCGTGAACAACGGCGCATCGAGTGGTTCGCATGGCAGCACGGGCGGTGCGTCGGGCACGCAGACGGGCAGCGGCGGCCTGCTGTCACCGGTGACGAATCTGCTTGGCGCGCTCACGGGCGGCGCGACGACATCCAACGTCGTCACGTCGAGCGGCAACACGCACGGCGGCTCGACTGGCGGCTCGACTGGCGGCACGGGAGGCAACGCTGGCGGCGGCTCGCACGGCTCGACCTCATCGGGCGGCACGTCCGGCACGTCGAACGCGACAGCGCCGTTGACGAACCTCGTCGGCACGCTGACCGGCGCGCTCAAGGGCGCGGGTAGCAACAGCAGCAGCGGAACCAGCGGCACAGGCACCGGCGGCTCATCAGCCACCTCACCGCTCGCTCCGCTGACCAATCTGCTCGGCGGCTTGACGGGCGGCTCACTCGGCGGCACGAGCAACACCGGTAGCGGAAGCGGCCCGAAGAAACACTGAGCACCCACGAAGCACCAACGCCCGGCCTAACCACCGGGCGTTCCTCAAACCCGTCCCGCAGCACCACGCGGCGACGGGTTCTCCAATCCCACCGGCACGCCACCGCGATCTTCCCGCACGACCGTCCTAATCCCGGATTAACTCCGCGATCTTGATCTAAGTCAACTCAATCTCGTCGCCCGCCTGCTACGTTCGCCATATCTCAAAAAGACAACAAACGCGGTACGGGGCGCGACATGCAACACCACACGCTGGACGTCGAAATCGGACGTCTCCTTTCCGGGCCGCTGCTTGCCTGCGGGCCCGACGTGCCTATCCGCGAAGCCGCGCGCCGCATGGCCGAGCACCGTTGCAGCGCGATCGTCGTGATGGATCACGGCGAGCCGATCGGCATCTGGACCGAGCACGACGCCCTCGCGAGCGCCGCGCACCGCACGCATTCGGCCGACGCGCGTCTCATCAACGAACTGATCGACGAGCCGCTGCCCGAACCGCCCGACGATCCCGCCGACGAACCGGCCAATCGCCCCATCCGCACCGTGATGAGCCAGCCGGTGCGCACGCTGCCCGCGAGCACGCCCGCGCGCGAGGCGGCGGCGTGCTTCGTGCGCGAAGGCATCCGCCACGGACTCGTGATCGACGACAACGGCCACGCGCTCGGTCTCGTCACGCAAACCGATCTGGTCATGAGCCAGGGCCCCGAGTGCTTTCTGCAACTGCGCACGCTCGGCTGCGCGAAGCCGTCGAAGGCGCATTGCATCGACGCCGCCGCGCCGTTCACGCAAGCGCTCGCGCGCATGCGCAAGGAACGCCTGAGCGCGATCGTCGTGCGCGCCGCCGATGGCAGCCTCGGCATCCTCACCGAACGCGATGTAGTGCGCGCGATCGGCGAAGGCGCGCGCGAAGACGGCGCCACGGCCGGCACGTTCGCGAGCTGGCCGCTGCGCTCGCTGCCGCGCACGCGCAGCCTCTATTCCGCGCGCCAGTATCTGCTCGACAACCGCATGCGCCACGTCGGCGTGCTCGACGACGAGGGCCAGTTGTGCGGCCTGCTCGGTCTCGCCGACATCCTGCGCGACATGGAGCACGAATACGTGCGCGAGCTGCAGGCGGCGCTGCGCGAACGCGACGACGCGCTGCTCGCCTCGCGCGCGAATCTGCGTCTCGCCGATCAGGTGGTCGAATCCACGCTCGACGGCGTGATGATCACCGACTTGCAAGGCACGATCGAGCGCATCAATCCGGCGTTCACGCGCCTGACCGGCTACACCGAAGCCGACGCGCTCGGCCGCAACGCGCGCCTGCTCAGCTCGGGCCGCCAGGGCCCGGCGTTCTACGCGGGACTGTGGGAAAGCATCGAAACCAAGGGCCACTGGAAGGGCGAAATCTGGAATCGCCGTAAAGACGGCACGCTCTACCTCGAATATCTGACGATCTCCAGCATTCGCGACGCGCAAGGTCTGAGCTCGCACTACGCCGCGATTTTCGCCGACATCACGCAGCGGCGCGAAAATGAGGCGCGCCTCAGTTATCTCGCGACGCACGACGCGCTCACCGGTCTGCCCAATCGCACGCTGTTTACCGAGCGCATCGCGCTGGCGCTCGCGCGTGCGCGCCGTGCGAGCAAACGCGTCGCGGTGATGTTTCTCGACCTCGACCGCTTCAAGCTCATCAACGACACGATGGGACATGGCGTGGGCGACGAAGCGCTCGCCGTGATCGCGCGGCGTCTGCGCGAATCGGTGCGCGAAACCGACACGGTGGCGCGGCTGGGCGGCGACGAATTCACGCTGCTGATCGAGGATATCGACGACATCCGCCACGTGGGCCGCATCGCCGAGGCGCTCTTGCTCAGCGTGGGCGCGCCGATCCGCACGGGCGAGCAGACGCTCTTCGTCACGCCGAGCATCGGCATCAGCATGTTTCCCGACGACGCGCAGGATTCCGGACGCCTCTTGATGCAGGCCGACCGCGCGATGTACGAAGCGAAGAGCGCGGGCAAGAACAATTTCCAGTTCTTCGCGGCGCCGATGACGTCCAGCGCGATGGAGCGCATCCAGCTCGAAACGGAATTGCATCGCGCGATCGACGGCAACGAATTTCTGCTGCATTACCAGCCCGAATTCGACGTGCGCAGCGGCCGCCTCTCGAACGTCGAAGCGCTAATCCGCTGGCAACATCCGCAGCGCGGCCTCGTGCCGCCCGACCAGTTCATTCCGATTGCCGAAGAGTCGGCGTTGATCGTGCCGATCGGCGCATGGGTTCTGCGCGAAGCGTGCCGCCAGGCGCGCGCGTGGCTCGACGAAGGCTTCGAATTCGGGCGCATCTGCGTGAATCTGTCCGCGCGCCAGTGCCTGCACGACGGCTTTCTCGCGCAGCTCGCCAACATACTCGGCGAGACCGGCTTGCCGGTTAACCGTCTGCAACTCGAACTCGTCGAGAGCATGGCGATGACGTCGAGCCACGGCGGCACCGAAGCACTGCTGCACGAACTTGCGGCGCGCGGCATCAGTCTCGCGATCGACGATTTCGGCACCGGTTATTCATCGTTTCGCTATTTGCAGTCGCTGCCCGTCGACACGCTCAAGGTCGACCGCTCGTTTCTCGCGGAGGTCGGTGAAAACCAGCCGCTCATGCGCGACGAGGGCAACGGCTCCATCGTGCGCGCGATCGTGGCGATGGCGAAATCGCTGGGCGTGTCGGTCGTCGCCGAAGGCGTGGAAACGCCGAACCAGTTGCGCTTTCTGCGCGAGATCGGCTGCGAGCGCGCGCAGGGTTTTCTGCTCGCGCGTCCCGCACCGGCCGCGCGCATGCCGCGCGCGCTGCCCGCGTGATCGACGTTGATCATGTCTGCCAGCGCGCGTGTGCCGGATGCCGCCCAATGCCTCGTTGAGGCGCACCTTTTGATTGGAGAAAGACCGTGACCACCAACGATGAGATGCTGCTGCGCTCGATGTCGGCGCTCGTCAGTTCGCATGGCAAGGCTATTTCGCGCTTCGGCGCGAGCGTGGTCGTCATGAGCAAATTCGCGGAAGCCGTGCTGCCGCAACTGTCCACGCAGCAGGTCGAACGCACTGTCGAGGCGTTCCGCATGCTGATCGGCGAGGCGCTCGACGTGGCCGACAACGCCGTGCTGCCCGGCGACTATCGCGCCACGCTGCTCGAACAGAGCAATGTGCTGTTGAACCGTCTCGGCGGCAATGCCGCGGCGTCGCATTGAAGGAGGCGTCATGCGCAATCTGACGATACGCGCCGGCTTG
>NZ_JAAGPN010000133.1:0-239 GCF_017104805.1 Paraburkholderia sp. Ac-20347
AGCATTAAAAAAAAAAAAAAAAAAAAACTTACAATAACGCATATCATGTCATAAACATTCACATCTCACATTACTATCGACTGTCAAATAACCATCCTTAGCCTTTCATCTCCTCATGTCCATCGACATTCGTGACTCGCGATGAATGTCACCTACTCTGCAATTATAAATAGTGCTTTCGCCTCCACCATACTTGCTGCACTACCAGCGAGACTGCAGTACTATCTTTGCTTACAGTT
>NZ_JAAGPN010000134.1:0-22227 GCF_017104805.1 Paraburkholderia sp. Ac-20347
TGGATTCGCGCCGCGGTGTCGGCTGCCGCCGCGCTCGCGTTCGCGCTGGGCGCTGCGCCCGCTGCGTTCGCGCAGGCCGTCTATCCCACGCCCGACGCTGCGGCCGAAGCGTTCACGAACGCGCTCGCCACCAACGACCACGAGGCGATGAAGCACGTGCTCGGCAGCGACTTCCAGCAGTTCATTCCCACGCAGAACATAGGCCGCGAGGACATCGACGACTTCCTCGGCGCCTGGTCCAAAGGCCACGAGATCGTGCCCGACTCGCCGCCTGTCGCGGGCAAGGCCAGCGCGCATCTGGCCGTGGGCGACAGCGGCTGGACCTTGCCGATTCCGATCGTGCAGGGCGCGGGCGGCTGGCGCTTCGACCCGCGTGAAGGCGCGAGCGAAGTGCTCACGCGCCGTATCGGCCGCAACGAGCGTGCGGCCATGCTCACGGCGCTGGCCTACGTCGACGCCCAGAACGACTATAAAGGCCTCATGCAGCACTACGCGCTGCGCTTCGTGAGCACGCCCGGCACGCACGACGGGCTCTACTGGCCGGCCGGTCCCGGCGATACCGAAAGCCCGCTCGGCCCGCTCGCCGAAACCATGCCGCACAACGCGAAGATCACGCCGCAGGAGGGCTATCACGGCTATCACTTCCGCATCCTCACGGCGCAGGGCGCGCATGCGAGCGGCGGCGCGCGCAACTACGTGGAGAACGGCGAGCTGACGGGCGGCTTCGCGCTGGTGGCGTGGCCCGCGCAATACGGCAAGACCGGGGTGATGAGCTTTATCGTCGATCAGGACGGCAAGGTGTATCAGAAGAATCTGGGGCCGAATGGGGCGCGCGTGGCGGCGTCGCTGAAGGCGTTCGATCCCGATCCGTCCTGGCAGCCCGCGACGCCTTGAGCGGCCGCGTCGGCGGGTAGTGAGCGCGCCCGTGTCGGCCTTCAACGCCCCGTCACGATAAATCGGGCAGAATCGGTAGCGAGTGGCGTGCGGCGCACGAGCGTCGCCCCGCTTGCGCCTGCGGACAGGACAGGTGTGGCGCCCGTCAGATGTCGGGCACGCGGATTGCTGTACCACTGCGCAAATTCTTATTCGTGTGGAGAAAACGACATGCAACGACGCAACTTCATGCTTTCGGCGGCCGCGGCGCTCGCCTCCGGCGGTTTCGCGCTCGCGGGCTGTACGACTACGGGTACCAACAACTCGAACGCGGCGACCGATATGTCGAAGCGCCAGTCGATCGACGCGAGCGTCGACAACGCCATGGCCAAGCTGTACTCGACGGTACCGGGCTCGCGCGAACTGATCGCCAAGTCGCGCGGCGTGCTGGTGTTCCCGTCGGTGCTGCAGGCCGGCTTCATCGTCGGCGCGCAGTACGGCGAAGGCGCGCTGCGCGTGGGCGGCTCGACCGCGGGCTACTACAGCACGGTGTCGGGTTCGTTCGGGCTGCAGGCGGGCGCGCAGTCGAAGGCCGTCATCTTTGCGTTCATGACGCAGGAGTCGCTCGAGAAATTCCGCGCCACCGACGGCTGGGCCGCAGGCGCGGACGCCTCGGTCGCGCTCGTGACGATCGGCGCGAACGGCGCGGTCGACACCAACACGGCGACCCATCCGGTCGAAGTGTTCGTCATGACGAACGCCGGTCTGATGGCCGACGTCTCGCTCGCGGGCACCAAGGTCTCGCGTCTGAAGATCTAAGCGGATCCTGGCGATCCAGCACTGCGCCGGCCGTCCGGCCGGTGTCAGTCGATGTAGAAAGGGCAAGACGAAACGTCTTGCCCTTTCTTTTTTACAAGCCCGATTCTGTCGATATCGCCTGTCGCCGCGACGCCGGCGCACGAACTTAGCGTAATATATCAGCGGACATAACGGGGCGGAACGTCGCGGACGCGTCATGAAAAAAGATGCGCGGCACCCACCGGATCGGGAGACAGGCGATGTTCATCCGGCAACTCAACTACCTGGTGACGCTGGCCCGCGAGCAGCACTTCGCGCGCGCCGCCGAGCTATGCAACGTCACACAGCCGGCGCTGTCGTCGGCGATACGCAGCCTCGAAAACGAACTCGGGCTCGTGATCGTGCGGCGCGGACGTCGTTTTCTCGGCTTCACCGAGGAAGGCGAACGCGTGCTCGGCTGGGCGCGCCAGACCATCGCCGCGCTCGATCACATGCGGCAGGACGTGTCCGCGTCGAACCTGCTGACCGGCACGGTCAGAATCGGCGTGATTCCCACGACGATGCCGGTCGTGAGCATGCTCATCTCCACGTGCCGCGAGGCGCATCCCATGCTGAGTTTCGCGGTGCGCTCGCTGAGTTCGGACGCCATCCTGCGCCAGCTCGACGACTACGAACTCGACATCGGCTTCACCTATCTCGACGATCACACGCAGGCCGGTTTCGAAGTGCATTCGCTGTATCGCGAGCGCTACGTGCTGGTTTCGCCCTCCGGCGCGGGCAAGAGCACGTGTTCGGGCGCGCGCCGCTGGGACGCGCTCGGCGATCTGCAATTCGGTCTTCTGGATTCATCAATGCAGAACCGCCAGGTGATCAACGCCGCGTTTCGTCGCGCGGGCGTTCAACCGAAAGTCGTGCTCGAAGCCGATTCGCTGCTCACGCTGATGTCGAATGTGCAGCACGCGGGTCTGCACACGGTGCTGCCGCATAGCGTGCTGAGCGTGATGGACAGCGCGCAACGCGATGCCGTGACGCCGCTCGAACCCGAGCTGACGCGCGAGATCGGTCTGATCGCGCGCGATCTGCCATCGCGTCCGCCACTCGTCGCGGCCTTGTGGAAAGCCGCCAAACACCTCGACATGCAAACGCGTTTCGACGCTTTCATAGAGCGGCCGCACGCCCCGCGAGAGGCGTTGCCCGCCGTTTGATAAGTCGCGCTTATCAGCTCATACGTCGAAAGAATTGGATCGCTATCGAGCTTCTCGTCGACACTCTGACCGTCGATCGATCGCATGCAGCGCGGTCGTACAACCGGCGGCGCCCAGGGCCACCGGAACCCCGTCCATCAGAGTGGAGACAACATCGTGGCTAAAATTGTTTGTGTGCTTTATGACGATCCCGTCAACGGTATGCCGAAGCAGTACGCGCGCGACACGATTCCTGAAATCACGCGCTATCCCGACGGACAAACCACGCCGACGCCGCGCGCCATCGACTTCACGCCGGGCCATCTGCTCGGTTGTGTATCGGGTGAACTGGGCCTGCGAAAGTATCTGGAGTCGAAGGACCATCAACTCGTGGTGACGTCCAGCAAGGACGGCGCGGACAGCGTGCTCGACCGCGAACTCCACGACGCCGAGATCGTGATTTCGCAGCCGTTCTGGCCTGCGTACATGACGGCCGAGCGCATTGCGAAGGCGCCAAAACTCAAGATGATCGTGACCGCGGGCATCGGCTCCGATCACACCGATCTGCAGGCCGCGATGGATCGCGGCATCACGGTGGCGGAAGTCACGTACTGCAACAGCAACAGCGTTGCCGAGCACGTGGTGATGACGACGCTGGCGCTCGTGCGCAATTACATTCCCTCGCATAACTGGGCCAATAACGGCGGCTGGAATATCGCCGATTGCGTCGAGCGCTCGTACGACATCGAGGGCATGCACGTGGGCACGGTCGCGGCCGGCCGCATCGGTTTGCGCGTGCTGCGTCTGCTCAGGCCGTTCGACATGAAGCTGCATTATCTCGATCGTCATCGTCTGCCGGAGTCGGTGGAGAAGGAACTCAATCTCACGCATCACACGAGCCTCGAAAGCCTGACGCGCGTGTGCGACGTGGTCACGCTGAATTGCCCGCTGCATCCCGAAACCGAGCACATGATCAATGCGCAGACGCTCAAGAACTTCAAGCGCGGCGCGTATCTGATCAACACGGCGCGCGGCAAGCTCTGCGATCGCGACGCGATTGTCGATGCGCTGAAGAGCGGGCAACTCGCGGGCTATGGCGGCGACGTCTGGTTCCCGCAGCCCGCGCCCGCGGATCATCCGTGGCGCAGCATGCCGCATCAGGGCATGACGCCTCACATCTCCGGAACCAGCCTGTCCGCACAGGCGCGTTATGCGGCGGGCACGCGCGAAATCCTCGAATGCTATTTCGAGGGCCGCCCGATTCGCGATGAGTATCTGATCGTGCAAGGCGGCAAACTCGCCGGCGTGGGCGCGCACTCGTACAGCGCGGGCAACGCGACGAAGGGCTCGGAAGAAGCGGCCCGCTTCAAGGCGGCCTGATCGCCTATGACGACTCCGTCCGCCGCTTCCGCAGGCGCTAACGGAGCCTCGACGTGGCGCACCCAGGCCGGCGGCATTCTGCTGGCCGGCCTGGGCGCATTCGTCGGATTGGCTCTCGTGGGCGTATTGGCGCAAGAGACCTCGGAACCGTGGATTCTCGGTTCATTCGGGGCCACCTGTGTGTTGCTGTTCGGTTTTCCGGCCAGCCCGTTTTCGCAGCCGAGAAACATCATCGGCGGTCATGTGCTGACGTCGCTAACGGGACTCGTCTGTTTGCATCTGTTCGGTCCCGGCTATATGCCGATGGCGATTGCCGCTGCATCCGCACTGATGCTCATGATGCTGACGCGCACGGTGCATCCGCCTGCGGGCAGCAATCCGGTGATCATCTTCGCCGTGCAGCCGGGTTGGTCTTTCCTGGTACTCCCAACGATGTTGGGCGCCGTTGCGCTGGTGCTGATCGGTTGGATTTACTGGTCGGTCGTCAAGCGGGGAGCGTGGCCGCATCGGCCGAAGTGATTGGCGAAGGGGGAATGGTTCGGGCTGGTATGCACTCGAACGATTTCAGGAGCACGCCGCCTTCACGCATGAAGCAGACATGAAGGCGGCGTGCTCACTCGCTAACCGATCCTAGAAGTGAATCCAGTGCGCCGCGTTGGCGAGACTCACCACGACGCCCACCAGCGCGACGACCGAGCATGCCGCGCTGATTCGCGCGAGACGCTGGACGCGCACGTTCGCATCGTTGAATTTCGCCGCATTCAGATTCGCCGTGTTCTCGGCTTGCTCCAGTTGCGCCTTCAATTCGTGCGACTGTTTTTTGCTCGCTTCGAGTTCCGACTTGAGTTGAGCAATCGAATCGGCATGCACGCCGATACGCGTGCCGTTCGCTTCGATGCCCGCATTCATCGCCTGCTGGCGCGCAACCAGACCGTCGATGGCGAGTTGCGCCTGCGCGTGACGACCGTCCGTCGCTTCGATGCGCGCCACGAGCGCTTCGCCCTGCGTCTGCGTATGGCTCATATGGCCGCTGAGCGTTGCGGCGATTTCGTCGAGACGCGCGGCGCCATGCGCTTGCGCGGCTTCGAGGCGGCTCGTCAACGCGGCGCACTGCGCGTCGACCTGCTGGCTCAACTGCCCGGTCTTCTCCATCACCGACGCGCTGAGCGACGCGGCCACGTCCTTCACGAACTGTTCGAGCGCGGCGTGCTCGTTGCGCATGCTGTCGGCGGTTGCCTGCACCGATTGAATCAGCTCGTTGCGCGTGCCTTTCACTTCCGACGCAATCGCGATGAGCTGCTTCGCGCCTTCTTGCGTCAAACCGCGCAGTTCGAAGAAATCGTTGACCAGATTCTTCAGTTCGACAGCCTGAATATGCAGCTTCTGCTGCTGCTGATCGAGCAGCACCGTATGCGATTCGAGCCGCTCGGTCTGACGCTTGAGATCGCGCTGCTGCGAACCGATCTGATCCTGCTGATGCGCGAGCTTCTGCGACTGCATCATGCTGATGACCATCAGTTGCGCGAGGCTCTTCGAGAACTCGGCCTGCAACTCCTGCGCGTCGAGTTGCGCATCCTTCAGCTTGTCGTTGTGCCACCAGCGCATGAGCGCGTTGCGCTGCTCGTGCTCGTTGCGCGCGCGCTTCAGTTCGTCGAGCCGCTTGAAGTTGTTGCGGAACTTCAAGAGCACGTCGTTCACGTCGATCTGCGCGAGCAGGTCGTGCGGGACTTCAATCTTGGCGATGTCCTGGATCAGGTCGTTCATGGTTTCAAGGTTTGGTGCAATAGTCTGCGAGCAGGCGCTCGAGTTCGTCGTCCATCTGCTTCATGTTTGCGAGGCCGATGCCAAGCGCCTTGTGCGTGCTTGCGCCGGTCTCGACGGAGGCGGCGGCCGTATCCACGGCAGCCAGCAAGTGGTATTCGGCTTTCTCCAGGTCTTCGGCCATCGCCTCGTAACAGGCGAGCATTTCCTGGTAGCGCTGCGAGTGCTGATACTGCTGCTCGATGAAGGTCGCAAGACGCTCGCCGAGCGCCGCGTCGGCTTCGAGCGTGTCGATCTGCGCCTGGAGATGTTCGGTGCCGGTTTGCGACAGCCAGTCGAACAGGCGGTCGATCGCGTAGACCGTCAAGGCGGTCATCAGCCCGGTCAGAATGCCGGTGATGACGGGCGCAACATAAGCGGCCAGCGGCGCGAGAAAGGGAATGCTGAGCAGAAAGCCCTTGATGGACTGCTCGAACAGAAGCCCGACGCTGGTCGTCATCACGCCCGCAATGATCTTCGTGGCCTGGCGCGCGGCTTCCATCGCGGAGAGACCCTTGGGCGGGAAGCAGAGGATCTTGATGGCCTGCCAGAGTCCCTTGAAGCTTTCGCGGACGACCGTGACGATCTTCGCCGACGTCGTGACGACATTGTTGATGATGAACGTGAGCAGATTGCTCACCGCGCCTTGAACGCCGCCTTCGATGAGCGCGTCGAACGCATGCCCGAGCTTCGCCGTGACGCGATCGAGCGTGCGCTTGAGCGCCTCGGTCACGCGGTCGACGAGATTCTCCGTAGGCGCCGGCGTGCGCACGAGCGTGGCGACTTCCACGTAGCTGCTGTTGACGAACTCGTGCAGCAGCACGCCCATCGCCTGACGCAGTGCATTCTTGCCCGCTTCCGTGGCGCAGGTGGAGGCGAGTTCCGCGCCTTGCTTCTTTGCCTGAGCCTTGAGCGTTTCGATCTTGCGATGACGATCGGCTTTATCCTGCGTTCTCTTGAGCAGATCAACGTCGACGCCGAACGACTCGGCATTGGTCTGCCCAGGCGTTTTCTTGCGCTCGGCATTCGCCCAGTCGAGCTTGACCTTGTCCTGCATCGACTGATTGATATCGTGCTCGGCCGGCACGAGATTCTCCGGCGCATTCGCCATCTCCACGCGCTGCGCTTCGTTCATGAAGAGATTGGCGCGAGAGTCGATCTCGATGCTTTTGACCGAATTCACGTGATCGAGATGCGTGCGCCCATCGCGCGGCAGTTCGTTGCCCGTATAAGCGCTGATGATGGGCTCATCGTTCTGGAACATCGCCTTGCGCTTCGCGGGAAACGTCTTGCCGTAAGCCGTGCGGTCGATGGGATTCGACTGTTTATCGTGCCATTCCGTATAGGCGGCGGCATCGTCCTGCGTCGCCGTAATGCCTTGTTCGAAATTGTGCAGCGTGGTGACATTGCCGCCGGTCTTGTCGTCGAACATGGCGGGCGTGAGGCCGAACGGACCGATGATCTGTTGCAGCGTTTGCTGTTTGCAGCTTTCGAGCAGTTCGTCGAGTCGCCGCTCGCGCAACTCGCGCGAACTCGGTGCCGATGTCTCCGTGGAAAGCGCGGTGCGGCTCGATAAAGCCGCGACGGGTTCTAATGTAGTCATATCGGAACGCAATCCGGGTCAATAAAAACCTGCTTTAGTCAGGCAATGTCCGAATGACGACGACGCAAGTCGGACGGAATACCGTCGAGTTATCGGCGGCGAGTTGTCATTCTTGAGGCGCGTTAAAAGCCGATAAAGGCCAGCGCTGATGTGCGAATTCGTGGCGCTGAATTCAGGCGTGTTTTAAACAAATCGGTATTTAGAGAAATTTGGATAAAAGGAAACGTTTGCTGGGATCAATTTCAAAAGAAAGACCATTTGAAAAGGGCGGAAAGAGATCGATGAAAAATTCATTGAGCATTCTTTTTTGAATTGTTGCTCGATGCGTAAAACACTATTTACTGCAATGCTTGCACTTGCGCGTGACCCGACCACGGGCGACCACAATGGCCATCGCCTAAATTTAATTAGAGTGGCAATTCCACGAATTTCCCAATAATTGAAACGAACGTCGCGAATATTCGGCTTTCCTCATGGATATCCCCTATAAGGGAGTGAATTAAACCTGCCGTTAGTCCCTGCGAAGCGCGAGATTGCGCAGGCGGCCGCGCGCCGCGATAAAAAGCCAGGAGACCGACCAGATGCTCAGGAATATCACGATTCGCGGCGGGCTTACCCTCGTCATTGGCCTATTCGTCGCCTTTCTGCTGGTGGTGATCGGCGTGGCGTACGGGGCGCTCAAATTGACCAACGAGAGTCTCGTCGATACGCAGCGCAGCGCCCAGTCGCTCGCCGCGCTCAAGACGAGTTCGGAGCGGCTTCTGCAGGTGCGTCTCGCACTGGGCGGCTACGAGACGCTGTTCAGCGTGGGCAAGTCCACGGAGGGCTTGCTCGAACAAGCGCACAAGGTGCTCGTCGATTCGAACAAGGATTTCGCGGGCTACAGCGCGGGCCCTTTCACCGACGATGAAGAAGCGCGGCTCGCCAAAGCGGTCGCCCAGGCGCGCACGGCGCTCGTCGAGCAGGCGCTGGAGCCGGAGTACAAGGCGCTCGTCGACAACGACTTCAACACCTTCCGCACCATCCAGGGCGAGACGGCCGACCGCTACTACGCGACCTACGCGAAAGCGATCGACGCGCTCGAACAATGGCAGACCGCCCGCGAACAGCGCGACGGCGAGATCGCGGCCGAGCGCTTCCAGGTGTCGGTCATCGTGTTCGGCGCGATTGCCGTGATCGGCGTCGTGCTCGGGCTGTTCGCGCGCAAGGGGCTCGCGGCGGCCGTCGTGAAGCCCGTCGATCAGGCGATTCGCCACTTCCAGCGCATTGCGGCCGGTGACCTGACCGTGGACGTGCGCGTGCGCTCGAACAATGAAATGGGCCAGTTGCTCGGCGCGCTCGCGCAGATGCGCGAAGGCCTGATGGGCACGGTCGCGCGCGTGCGCGGCAGCACGCACGAGATCACGCTGGGCGCGGATCAGATCGCCTCGGGCAACGCAGATCTGTCGAGCCGTACGTCGCAGCAGGCGGCGGCGCTCGAAGAAACGGCGGCGAGCCTGGAGGAGCTGGCGTCGGCGGTGCGCCAGAACACCTCGGCGGCGAAGGAGGCGAGCGGGCTTGCGCAAGGCGCGCTCGACACCGTGTCGCGCGGCGCGGACGTGGTCGCGCGCGTGAACGAGACGATGAACGACATCTCGTCGTCGTCGCGCAAGGTCGAGGAAATCACCGGCATCATCGAAGGCATCGCGTTCCAGACCAACATTCTCGCACTGAACGCGGCGGTCGAAGCCGCGCGCGCGGGCGAGGAAGGGCGCGGCTTCGCGGTGGTCGCCGCCGAAGTGCGCAGCCTCGCGCAGCGCTCGGGTACGGCGGCCAAGGAGATCAAGGAGCTGATCACGGCGTCGGTCGCGACGGTGGGCGCGGGCGCGCGTCTCGTCGACGAAGCGCGGCACACGATGGGCGCGGCGCGCGACGCGGTGGCGCGCGTGAGCAGCATCATGGGCGAGATCGAAGCGGCGACGCACGAGCAGAGCGACGGCATCGAGCAGGTGAATCGCGCGGTCGCGCAAATCGACGAGGTTACGCAGCGCAACGCGGCGCTCGTGGAAGAGGCGGCGGCCGCGGCGCAGTCGCTCGAAGCGCAGGCCAACACGCTGCGCGAGGCGGTGTCGGTGTTCAATCTCGGCGCTGCGCAGGGGTATTCCGTGCGCCGTGGCGAAGCGGGCGCGCAGGCTCGGGACGGCGCGCTGCATGCCGGTGCGGAGCCGGCGCTGGCCTGAACACACCGCGCGCGCCGAACCGGCTGCATCCGCAGGACTTAACCTGAGGTTATACCCCCCGCGCAATTCGCAATTGAGTTCCGTTTTTTGCCCGGTAAGACTGGTGTCGTTGGTCTCGCGAGCACGGCAGCGAAAGCCTCGCGTGACCCGGTCAAAACAAGTGGACTGAATAACGGGTTATGCGAATTTGCGTGTTGGGCGGCGGCGTCATTGGTGTAACGACGGCCTATTTTCTTGCTCGCGATGGACATCAGGTGACGCTCGTCGAGCGTCGCGCGGACGTGGCGCAGGAGACCAGCTACGCCAACGGCGGTCAGCTGAGCTACAGCTACGTGGCGCCGCTCGCCGATCCTTCGGTGCTGCCCAAGCTGCCGCAATGGCTGTTTTCACGCGATGCGGCGCTGCGCTTCGTGCCGCGCCTCGATCCGCATCAGTGGCGCTGGTGCGTGGAGTTTCTGCGCGCCTGCACGCGCGCGCGCAGCCAGCAGACCACGGCGGAATTGCTTGGTCTTGGCTTTTTGAGTCAGCGTTTGATGCACGAGATCGTCGCGCGCGAATCGCTCGATTTCGACTACGTGCGCAACGGCAAACTCGTCGTGTTTCGCGATCGAGAAGGTTTCGAGGGCGCGCGTCGCCAGGCGCAGTATCAGGCGAAATTCGGCTGCGAACAGCACGCGCTCGATGGCGCGGCGTGCGTGGCGCTCGAACCGGCGCTCGCGCATATCGGCGGCGATATCGCGGGCGGCATTCATACGCCCGGCGAAGAAGCCGGCGATTGCGACAGCTTCACGCGTCATCTGGCGAGCGCCGCGCAGCGCGACGGCGTGAAACTTCAACTCGCGACGGAATTATCCGGACTCCGTAGCAATGGATCGCAGGTGCAGGCGGCCGTCACGTCGCAAGGCGATATCGAAGCCGATGCCTTCGTGATGTGCCTCGGTTTTCAGAGTCAGCCGATGCTGGCCTCGCTCGGCGTGAGCGTGCCGGTCTATCCGCTCAAAGGCTATAGCCTCACGCTGCCCGACGCGCGCGAACACGGCGCGCCGCGCGTGTCGGTCACGGACGCGCATCACAAGGTGGTCTATGCGCCGCTCGGCGAGCGCCTGCGCATCGCGGGCATGGTCGATCTCACGGGCATGAGCGCGCACGCCGATCGCGAGCGCATCGCGCTGCTCACGCGTCAGGCGCGCGAGACGTTTCCGCAAGCCGGCGATTACGACGCGATTCAAACCTGGACGGGCATGCGGCCCGCCACGCCGGACAGCAAGCCGCTGATCGGCACAACGCGGTTTCGCAATCTCTGGATGAACACGGGGCACGGCGCGCTGGGCTTCACGCTCGCGTGCGGCAGCGCGCAACTGCTGGCGGATCGGCTCGCGAACCGCGCGCTGCCGCTCGACGGCGACGCCTTCGCGCCGGCGCGTTGGACGCGTTGAACGATTTGTTTCACTAAACCAGTCGGGAGAACAGGACGATGATCGGCATGAGAAAAATCGGGGTGGTCGGTGTGATCGGTGCGATTGGAGCAAGCGCACTGGCGGCAACGCTGTTCGCGAGTGCGGCGCAGGCGGAAGAACTCACGGGCACGCTCAAGAAAGTGCACGATACGGGCGTCATCGTGCTCGGCACGCGCGAGTCGTCGATTCCGTTTTCGTATTACGACCAGAATCAGAACGTGATTGGTTATTCGCAGGAAATCGCGCTGAAGATCGTTGAAGCGGTGAAGCAGAAAACCGATACGCCGAACCTCAAGGTGCGCACGATTCCCATCACCTCGCAAAATCGTATTCCGCTCATGCAGAACGGTACGATCGACCTCGAATGCGGTTCGACCACGAATACGTTCGAGCGCCAGAATCAGGCCGCGTTTTCGAACAGCATTTTTCTGTACGGCATTCGCTTTATCACGCGCAAGGATTCGGGCGTGAAGGATTTCGCGGATCTCGCGGGCAAGACGGTGGCGACCACGGCGGGCACGTCCGACGAGCGCATGCTGCGCAAGATGAACGAAGAGAAGCATATGAACATGACGATCATCAGCGCGAAAGATCACGCCGAATCGTTCCTCAACGTCACGACGGGCCGCGCGGTGGCGTTCGTGATGGATGAGCCGCTGCTGTACGGCGAGCGCGCGAAGACGAAGAGCCCGCAGGATTATGTGGTGACGGGCACGCCGCCGGTATCGGAAAACTACGCGTGCATGCTGCGTCGCGACGATCCGCAATTCAAGGCGCTCGTCGACGAAACCGTCGCGAAGATGCAGACCTCGGGCGAGATGGCGAAGCTCTATACGAAATGGTTCACGCAGCCGATTCCGCCGAATGGCATGAATCTCGACTATCCGCTTTCGCAGCAGATGAAGGAGCTGTTCGCGCATCCGAACGACAAGGCGCTCGATTGAATGGCGAATGTGATGCGCCTGTGCGCACGTGCCGATGTGCGCGTTGATGTGCGTGCCGATGCGTGCGTATGAAGGCACAAAAGAAAATGGCGCAGACCCGTGAGGGAATGCGCCATATTCACTGCGTAAGCACGATAAAGCCGCTACGCGATACCACTATATTCGTTGGTAGGCTCGATTGGATTCGAACCAACGACCCCCACCATGTCAAGGTGGTGCTCTAACCAACTGAGCTACGAGCCTGTAGAGAGCGCGAATTATAGAGACACTCTCGCAGGTGCGCAAGCCCCCTTTTCACAAATCGCGAAAATTATTGAAAAGGGCGTGGGCGGGCGCGTTCACGCCTCGCCCTCCTGCCGCTCCATCGCCGCCACCATTTCCTTCGCCGCGCGCTGCAACTCGGGCACGAAACGGCGCACCGCTTCCTGCGGCTGCATGGCCTGCTCCAGATAAATCACGTTGAGGCTCGCGAGCACGCGGCCATGCGCTTCGATCGCCACTGCGACCGCGCCGATCTTGCGCTGGTCGGCCCAGTCGCCGTGATTCGAGCCGAAGCCGTCCGCGCGCGTCTGCTTCACGAGATTGCGGACGAAGGCCGGGTCCGAGGCGAGCTTCTGCTGCTGTTCGCCGCCCGCGCCCGCGCGCAGCAGATCGAGCATGTCCTCGCGTTCGGCCTCCGGGCACATCGCCAGATAGACGCGGCCCGCCGCCGTGAGCAGCAACGGCAGACGCCGCCCGACCATCGAGCGATGAAACGACAGCGGGCTGAAACGATGCGTGGTCTCGCGCACGATCATCGCGTCGCCGTCGGGCGTCGTGAGGTCGGACGGCCACACGATGCGTTGCATCAGCTGGCCCATGATCGGCGGCGCGACGGTGGCGATCAGTTCGTCGTCGGTGAAGCCTTCGCTCAACTCGCGCACGTTCAGCGTGAGCCGGAAGCTGTCGTCGGAGGCACTACGCCGCACGAAGTTTTCTTCGACCAGCGTCTCCAGCAAACGCCGCACGGTGGTGCGATGCAGGCCCGTGGCCTCGCTCAGTTGCTGGCTCGTCGCGCGTCCGTTCTCCATCGCGTTGAGCGCCCGGAGAACCTGCAGACCGCGCGCGAGACCTCGCACGTTTGCATACTTCGTCATAAAAAATCTCTTTTAAATCAACTGTGTGCATTCTATGCACATTTCTTCGAAATTGTTGAGCGGGCTTGGGCGCGCCCCTAGACTCGCTTTCATTCACCGGCCTGCGGCAAAACGCCCAAGGCGGTGATCCGTTTCAGGCAAAACCTGTCAGCACCCGCAGCGGCCGCCGAGCCGCGCGACAGATCTGCATGGGATCGCACGCGGCGCACGAACGCCCGCGCGATCCAAACAGGAGACAACATGCACACCACGCCTCATCAGGCGGATTCCGTCCGCCCGCGCCAGCACGTTACCGACGTCGCCATCATCGGAGCGGGTCCGGTCGGCCTCACGATCGCCAATATTCTCGGTCTGCAAGGCGTGCGCGTCACGCTCATCGAAAAGCTCGATCAGATTATCGACTATCCGCGCGCGATTGGTTTGGATGACGAAGCATTGCGCGTGTTTCAGTCGATCGGCCTCGCCGATCAACTCGCGCCGCACACCACGCCCGATCACTGGATGCGCTTCGTGACGAAAGACGGTCACTGTTTCGCGTCGATCGAACCGCGCACCGACGAATTCGGCTGGCCGCGCCGCAATGCCTTTATTCAGCCGCTCGCGGATCGCGTGCTTTACGAAGGGCTCGCGCGCTTCGCGCACGTCGACGTGCTGTTCGGTCACGACGTGAACGGCTTCGCGCAGGACGCGCAGGGCGTGTCGATCGACGTGAGCGATGCAAACGGCGAGCGCCGCACGATTCGCGCCGCGTACATGGTCGGCGCGGACGGCGGCAACAGCTTCGTGCGCCGCGCGCTGAACGTGCCGTTCGAAGGCCGCACGAAACCGAATCAGTGGATCGTGGTGGACGTGCGCAACGATCCGATCGGCTCGCCGCACATCTACATGCATTGCGATCACACGCGGCCTTATGTGTCGGCGGCGCTGCCGCACGGCATTCGCCGTTTCGAATTCATGGTGATGCCGGGCGAAACCGAGGAAGAACTTTCGCAGCCCGCCAACATGGCCGCGCTGATCCGCAAGGTGGTCGCGGACCCGGACAAGGTCGACTACATCCGCAAGCGCGTCTATACGCACAACGCGCGGCTCGCCGAAACGTTTCGCGTGGACCGTGTGCTGCTCGCGGGCGACGCGGCGCACATCATGCCGGTGTGGCAAGGACAGGGCTACAACAGCGGCATTCGCGACGCGAACAATCTCGGCTGGAAACTCGCGATGGTCGCGAAGTGTCTCGCCGATGGCCGCCTGCTCGACACCTATACGGTCGAGCGCCGCGCGCATGCACGCTCGATGATTCACCTCTCCGAAGTCGCGGGCGATATCTTCGCGCCGACCACGCGTTTCGGCGCGCGCTTTCGCGATGCGTTCGTGAAGTCGATGAACGTTTTCCCATCTGTGAAGCGCTATTTCGTCGAAATGCGTTTCAAGCCGATGCCGCGTTACGAAGCGGGCGTGGTGTTGTTGCCGCCGCCGCAAGCGCAGGGCGGCTGGCTCGCGCGCACGCTCGAAGGCGCGGGCAGCGGACCGGTCGGCCGCCTGCTCGGGCTGATGAGCCAGAAGCGCGATTCGCTGCTCGGGCGTCTCGCGTATGGCCGCGATCCACATGCTGCGTCGCCGGTGGGCCGCATGTTCGTGCAGCCGCGCGTGCGTCTGGCCGATGGCCGTGTCGTGCGTCTCGACGATGCGATCGGCAACGGTTTCGCGCTGCTCGCCTGGGGCGCGGACCCGACCTTCGGCCTCACGCCGCAGGCGCGTGCGTTGTGGGCGCGTCTGGGCGCGAGCTTCGTGGTCGCGAAGCCGGACGTCCAACTCGATTTCGGCGACGACGTGCCGGCCGACGTGCTCGCGATCGGCGACGTGCAGGGCCGCCTCAAGGACTGGTTCAGCCGTCTGCCGGAATCGGTCGTGCTGCTGCGCCCCGATCGCTTCGTGGCGGGCGTATGCACGCCGCAGCAGGTCTCGGACGCCATCGTCGAACTCGCGGGCAAGCTCGGCATGAGCGACGCTGCTGTGAACGACGCTGCCGTGAACGACGCGCGAGCCGCAGCACCGATTTCCCGCCCCGCGCTTGCCGACGTTGCCGTCGCCGTCGCGCGCGTCGCCGAAGCTTGAGCAGGAGCCTCACGACCATGCCGATTCACCTCGAATGTCTCTCGCACACGCCGTTGCACGGCTACTTCGATCCGCGTCCCGACGTGGTCGAGGAAGTCGAACGCGTGGGCCGCGCGGCGCGTGCGCGCGTCGACGCCTTCAATCCCGATCTGATCGTGGCGTTCGCGCCCGATCACTTCAACGGTTTTTTCTACGATGTGATGCCGCCGTTCTGCATCGGCGCGAAGGCGCAGGCGATCGGCGACTTCAAGAGTCTCGCGGGCGACTTGCCGGTGCCGTCGGTGCTCGCGCATGAACTTGCGGAGCACGTGCTGGCTGCCGATATCGACGTGGCGCTTTCGTATCGCATGCAGGTCGATCACGGCTGCGCACAGGCGCTCGAAGTGCTGACGGGCGGCCTCGATCGTTATCCGGTGATTCCGGTGTTCATCAATTCCGTCGCGCCGCCGATGGCGACGCTGCGCCGCGCGCGTCTGCTCGGCGATGCGATTGGCCGTTTGCTGTCGCGCACGAATCGGCGCGTACTCGTGGTCGGTTCGGGCGGTATCTCGCATGAGCCGCCGGTGCCCGAACTGATCGGCGCGACGCCCGAAGTGGCCGAGCGTCTGATCGCGGGCCGCAATCCATCGGCCGAATCGCGCGAGGCGCGTCAGGCGCGCACGGTGGCGGCGGCGCGCGCGTTTTCGCAAGGCGACAGTCCGCTGCATCCGCTCAATCCCGAATGGGATCGGGCGTTTCTCGCGCAGCTTGCTTCGGGCGAGCTGACCGCAGTGGACGGCATGACCAACGCCGCCATCACGCGCGACGGCGGCAAGTCGGCGCACGAGATCCGCACGTGGGTGGCCGCGTTCGGCACGCTCGCCGCGTACGGCGACTATCGCGCGTCGCTCGATTACTACCGCGAGATTCCGGAGTGGATCGCGGGTTTCGCCACCATGCACGCGTCGCCCGCAAGCGCATGGCGCGCAGCGGCTTGATCGACGCCGATCCAGACAATCGAACGATCAAATCAATCGATCGCGATTCATAGAAACAAGGAGAGTTTGCATGACCGATCAGCATCGCATCGCGGCGCTTGCCGCGCGTTTGCGCGAAGCCGAGCGTACGCGCAACGTGATCGAGCCCGTACGCGGCGAGATCGCGCTCGACGACATCGCCACGGCTTACGCGGTGCAACAGGCGAACGTGGACCTGCGCGTGAAAAACGGCGAGCGCATCGTGGGCCGCAAGATCGGCCTCACGTCGCTCGCGGTGCAAAAGCAGCTGGGCGTCGATCAGCCCGATTTTGGCGCGCTGTTCGCGAGCATGGCGCACGGCGACAGCGAAGCCATTTCGCTCGCGCAACTGATCCAGCCGAAAGTGGAAGCGGAAATCGCGCTCGTGCTCGCACGCGATCTCACGCATGAGAAGCACACCTTCGTCGACATCCTGAATGCAAGTGCGTATGCACTCGCGGCGATCGAAATCGTCGATAGCCGGATTCGCGATTGGGATATTCGCTTCGTCGATACGGTCGCCGACAACGCGTCGAGCGCGCGTTTCGTGGTGGGCAGCCGCCCCGTGCCGCTCGCGCAGATCGATTTGACGGCGTGCGCGATGGAGCTGTCGCGTGACGGCGAAGTGCTCTCGCGCGGCAACGGCGCCGCGTGCCTCGGCAATCCGCTCAACGCGGCCGTGTGGCTCGCCGACCGCATGGTGCAGCTCGGCACGCCGCTGCGCGCCGGCGACGTGGTGCTCACGGGCGCGCTCGGCCCGATGGTCGCCGTGAAGGAACCCGGCACCTACACCGCGCAGATCGAAGGCCTCGGCGCCGTTCGCGCGACTTTTACAGCCTGATTCACAGGCCGAAACAGGAATTAACATGGCTTCCGAAAAACTCAAGGCGGCGGTTATCGGCTCCGGCAACATCGGTACGGACCTGATGATCAAGATCATGCGTAACAGCCGGCATCTGGAGATGGCGGCGATGGTCGGCATCGATCCGAACTCCGATGGCCTCGCGCGCGCCGCGCGGCTCGGCGTGGCGACCACGCACGAAGGCGCGGAAGGACTTACGCGTCTGCCTGTGTTCAACGATATCGACTTCGTATTCGATGCAACGTCGGCGGGCGCGCATGTGAAGAACGACGCGCTGCTGCGCAAGCTGAAACCGTCGATTCGCATGATCGATCTGACGCCTGCCGCCATCGGTCCGTATTGCGTGCCGGTGGTGAATCTCGACGCGCAGATCGACGCGCTCAACGTGAATATGGTCACGTGCGGCGGTCAGGCGACCATTCCCGTCGTTGCAGCCGTATCGCGCGTGGCGAAGGTGCATTACGCGGAAATCGTCGCGTCGATCAGCAGCAAATCGGCGGGTCCGGGTACGCGCGCGAATATCGACGAATTCACCGAAACCACCTCGAAGGCGATTGAAGTGGTCGGCGGCGCGGCGAAAGGCAAGGCGATCATCGTACTGAATCCGGCGGAACCGCCGGTGATGATGCGCGATACCGTCTACACGCTGTCCGAACTCGCCGATCGAGACGCGATTGAAAAATCGATTGAAGACACCGTGGCGAAAGTAAATGCCTACGTGCCCGGTTATCGGCTCAAACAAAAAGTGCAATTCGACGAAATTCCGGCGAATGCGCCGTTGACGATTCCCGGACTCGGCAAATTCAGCGGCCTGAAAACCTCGGTGTTTCTCGAAGTGGAAGGCGCTGCCCATTATTTGCCCGCGTACGCAGGCAATCTCGACATCATGACGTCCGCCGCGCTCGCGACCGCCGAGCGCATGGCGCACACGCTGCTGAGCGTGCAGGGCGCGTAAGGAGCACAAGCGATGAGCAAGAAACTTTATATCTCCGATGTGACGCTGCGCGACGGCAGTCACGCCATTCGTCATCAATACTCGATTCAGAACGTGCAGGACATTGCGCGTGCGCTCGACAAGGCGAAAGTCGATTCAATCGAAGTCGCGCACGGCGACGGTCTGCAAGGATCGAGCTTCAATTACGGCTTTGGCGCGCATAGCGATCTCGAATGGATCGAAGCCGTCGCCGATGTGGTGCAGCACGCGAAGATCGCCACGCTGCTGTTGCCCGGCATCGGCACGATTCACGATTTGAAGGCCGCTTATGACGCAGGCGCGCGCGTCGTGCGCGTGGCCACGCATTGCACGGAAGCCGATATTTCGAAGCAGCACATCGAATATGCGCGCGAACTCGGCATGGACACGGTCGGCTTTCTGATGATGAGCCACATGACCACGCCCGCCAACCTCGCCGTCGAAGCGAAGAAGATGGAAAGCTATGGCGCGACCTGTATTTACGTGGTCGATTCGGGCGGCGCGCTCACGATGAATGACGTGCGCGATCGCTTTCGCGCTGTCAAACAAGTGCTGAAACCCGAAACGCAAACGGGCATGCACGCGCACCACAATCTCTCGCTTGGTGTGGCGAATTCGATTGTCGCGGTGGAAGAGGGCTGCGATCGCATCGATGCATCGCTGGCGGGCATGGGCGCGGGCGCGGGTAACGCGCCGCTAGAAGTGTTTATCGCCGCGGCCGAACGCATGGGCTGGCATCACGGCACCGATCTCTACACGCTGATGGACGCCGCCGACGATATCGTGCGCCCGTTGCAGGATCGTCCGGTGCGCGTGGATCGCGAAACGCTCGCGCTCGGTTATGCGGGCGTGTATTCGAGCTTCCTGCGCCACTCGGAAGTGGCGGCGCGGAAATACGGCCTGAAAACCGTGGATATTCTCGTCGAACTCGGCAAGCGCCGCATGGTGGGCGGACAGGAAGACATGATCGTGGATGTCGCGCTCGATCTGAAGCAGCGCGCCGCCGCGCATCAGCCGTAATGCAACGCCGCGTATCGACATCGAGCGATACGCGGCGTTGTTGCGAAGGGCGTTTCGATATTCAAACCATAGCCGGCGAACAAGATCGGCTTAAAGACAACTTTGGAGACTTTCACATGACGTCGCGAATCAGTGGTGCTGGAGGAAGCGTGAGCAGTTCGGGGAGCAACAAGGTGACGATCGGGCTGTGTCTCGCGATCGCGCTGCTCGAAGGGCTCGATCTGCAATCGGCGGGCGTGGCGGGGCCGCGCATGGCGAAGGAGTTCGCGCTGAGCGTCGCGCAGATGGGCTGGGCGTTCAGTGCGGGCGCGATCGGCTTGCTGCCGGGCGCGGCCTGCGGTGGACGGCTCGCCGACCGGTTTGGCCGCAAGCGTGTGCTGATGGTGTCGGTTGCGCTGTTCGGCGTGTTCTCGCTCGCGACCACGCTGGTCTGGAACTTCGAAAGCCTGCTGATCGCGCGTCTGATGACGGGCCTCGGACTCGGCGCGGCGATGCCGAATCTGATCGCGCTGTGCTCGGAAGCGGCCGGTCCGCAGCAGCGCAGTACGGCGGTGGGCGCGATGTACTGCGGCATGCCGTTCGGCGCGGCGATCGCGGCGCTCATCGGCATGCTCGGCGCGAGCCCAACTAGCTGGCGCGACGTGTTTTACGTCGGCGGACTCGGGCCGATCGTGATGCTGCCGCTGCTCGGCGCGTTCCTGCGCGAGTCGCAGCAATTCGTGGCGGCGCGCGCATCGCGCGTCTCCAGCGCCGCACGCGACGAGGTGCCGGGTATCGGCGAAGCGCTCTGGCGCGCAGGTCGCGCACGCACGACGATCTCGCTGTGGATCAGCTATCTCGGCACGCTGATCGTGCTGTATTTCCTGATGAACTGGCTGCCTTCGATGGTGCTCGCGCGCGGCCTCACGCGTGTGCAGTCGAACATCGTGCTGATGATGTTCAACATCGGCGGCGGCATTGGCGCGGTGACGATCGCGACCGTGATGGACCGCTTCGGACGTCGGCGCACGGTGATCGGCATGTACGTGGGGATCGCCGTGGCGCTGGCGGCGCTCGCGAGCGCGGGCGGCGCGACCGCGATGGCGTGCGGCGGCCTGCTCTGCGGCCTCTTTCTCGTCGGCGGCCAGTCGGTGCTTTACGCGCTCGCGGGTCACGCTTATCCGACCGAAGTGCGCGGCACGGGCGTGGGCGCGGCGGTAGCGGTGGGACGCCTCGGCTCGATTCTCGGGCCGCTCGTCGCGGGGCAATTGTTCGCGATCGGACAGAGCCCGTCGATGCTGGTGGCGTCGAGCATTCCGCTCGTCGTCATTGCCGCGATCGCAGCCTTGACGGTGGTGGGCGGATTCGCGCGGCGAGAGTCGATGGAAAAGCAATCGCCGGAAATTCAGGGTATCTAACTAATTTAAGGGAGAAAGCATGGCTTTCTCCGTGACGAGCGTTTACAGCAAGGACAACATCATGACTGCAACTGCATCAGCGATTACGGAAGCCGCGACGAGCCGCTTCGCGAACGTGACGGACGGCGATCAAACGCTGCGGATTCACTATAACGACACCGGCGCGCCGAGGGACAACGCGAACGGCGAAACCGTGGTGATGCTGCACGGATCGGGACCGGGCGCGAGCGGCTGGGCCAACTTCAATCGCAATGTCGAACCGCTCGTGGCGGCGGGCTATCGCGTGATCCTGATGGACTGCCCGGGCTGGAGCAAGAGCGATCCGATCGTCTGCACGACCTCGCGTTCGGAACTCAATGGCCGCATTCTTAAAGGCCTGCTCGACGCGCTCGATATCGAGCGCGTGCATATTCTCGGCAATTCGATGGGCGGCCATAGCGCGGTGGCGTTCGCGCTCGGCAATCCGCAGCGCGTGGGCAAGCTCGTGCTGATGGGCGGCGGCACAGGCGGTCCGAGCAACTTCGCGCCGATGCCCACCGAAGGCATCAAGCTGCTGCAAGGGCTTTATCGCGAGCCGACCATCGAGAACCTCAAGCGCATGATGAACGTGTTCGTCTACGACGCGAGCGCGCTGACCGAGGACCTGATGCAGGCGCGCCTGGACAATATGCTCGCGCGCCGCGATCACCTCGACAATTTCGTGAAGAGCCTCGCGGCGAATCCGAAGCAGTTCAACGATTATGGCCCGCGTCTGGGTGAAATCGCCGCGCCCACGCTGGTGATCTGGGGCCGCGACGACCGCTTCGTGCCGATGGATACCGGGCTGCGTCTGCTCGCGGGCATGCAGAACGCGCAACTGCACGTGTTCAATCGTTGCGGCCATTGGGCGCAATGGGAACATGCGGACGCGTTCAATCGCATGGTGGTGGATTTTCTCGCGCATTGAGGTTGGGTTAAGACGTCGCGCAAAACGGCGCGCTTTCGGGGTTCGGCCCGGAGCGCGCCGTTTTTGCGTTTCGCGCTCGCAAGCCCACGCCCACCCCGAGCGGCGTACACTGGCTGAACCCGGCGGCGCGCGATGCGTGCTGCATGGCGCCCGGGACGTCCAACCGTTTTCGACAGGGTCGTCATGAAGAAACTGGTCAATCACCCGTCCGACGTCGTGCACGAAATGCTCGAAGGCATTGCGTTGCAGGCGCCCAACGTCGTCATCCTCGGCGGCGAAAACGTGCTTATTCGCAGGGACATTCCGGAGCCGCCGTCGCGGCCCGTCGCGCTGATCTCGGGCGGCGGCAGCGGCCACGAGCCCGCGCATGCGGGCTACGTGGGCGCGGGCATGCTGAGCGCGGCCGTCTGCGGCGAGGTCTTCACGTCGCCGCCCACGAGCGCTGTGCTGGCGGCCATCCGCGCGACGGCGGGGCCGAAAGGCGCGCTCTTGATCGTCAAGAACTACACGGGCGACCGCCTCAACTTC
>NZ_JAAGPN010000012.1:0-69041 GCF_017104805.1 Paraburkholderia sp. Ac-20347
GGCAGCAAGCGGTAACGCTCCTCGGGCGCCAGCAGGCGCGGCCAGCGCGGCGGATCGCGCAACGCTTGCGGCAACGCCGGCAGCGCAACTTCGCCCAGGCCACGCTGGTAGTAATCGGCGGCGAATTCCACCAGTTCGAGCCACTTTTCCGACAGCGGCGGGCACGACGCGCAGACCTCGATCACGTCGCGCAGCTTGTTCGCGGGCACCTCGCTGTGAGTACTCACTTCCACGATGAGGCCCACGGATTCTCGTCGTCCGAATGGCACGCGCACGAGCATGCCCGGCCGTGGCTCAGGCCAGCCGTCGGGGTAGCGATAGTCGTAGAGCGCGTCCAGCGGATGGTCGAGCGCGACGCGCGCGAAACGCGTGCTCATGCAGCGCCCCCGCTCGCGGCGGCAGCGCTACGTGTGCTGGCGCACCGACGCCCGAACTTAAAGTAAAACTTCACTTTGCGCGCTAAGTTTTGGATTCCGCAGAACAATCGCGCTCCCCGCCGTCGCGCCTGTGGATAACTTTGTTGAGAACTCGATGTTGGCGCGCCGCGCCAGCCATTTTGGCGTGCCTATGTGGGAAACCGCACAAAACGCCATGGAGCGGCGAAAGCCTTATCTGTCAAGGGTCTGATTGATTCTTTCGAGGCCGTCCTCGCTCGCTGCGGCAATATTTCCCTCTTGCGCGCCGCAACGAGACAAGTGTGCATAAGTCAATGCTTGACAGACTCCGAAGGGCGTCTGGCTGGCCTCTTTAGCCCGGTCTTACCCTGATGCCCGGAGCCCAGCCCCTGCCCTGCGCGCTGCGTTGCAACAAAAACTTCACGCAGACGCGGCGTGCAGCGCGCGGCTATGACGATGCACTTCGTCGACGAGTTCCGCGACGCTTTCCGGCGGCGTGAACTGCGAAATGCCGTGGCCGAGATTGAAGACGTGGCCCGGATGCGCGCCGAAACTGTCGAGCACCGCGCGCGCCTGTTCGCGGATCGCCGCCGGCGACGCGAACAGCACGGTCGGGTCCAGATTGCCTTGCAGCGCCACGCGGTCGCCCACGCGCTCGCGCGCGCGGCCGAGGTTCACGGTCCAGTCGAGACCGACCGCGTCGACGCCCGTATTGGCGATCTCGTCGAGCCACAGCCCGCCGCCCTTCGTGAAGGTGATCACCGGCACGCGTTCGCCGTCGTGTTCGCGCTTGAGCTGATCGACCACGCGCTGGATATAGGCCAGCGAGAAACGCTGATAGATGCCGTCGGCGAGCGCGCCGCCCCAGGTGTCGAAGATCATCACGGCCTGCGCGCCCGCTTCGATCTGCGCATTCAGATACGCGGCCACCGCCTGCGCGTTGATCTCGAGAATGCGCTCCATGAGGTCGGGGCGCGCGTACAGCATCGACTTCACGGTGCGGAAATCGTCCGAGCCGCCGCCTTCGACCATGTAGCACGCGAGCGTCCACGGGCTGCCCGAGAAGCCGATCAGCGGCACGCGCTGACGGCCCTGGCCGTCGGTGAGCGCGCGGCGGATCTCGCGCACGGCGTCGGTCACGTAGCCAAGCGTTTCGCCGATGTCAGGCACGGCGAGCTTCGCCACGTCTTCCTCGGTGCGCACCGGATGCGCGAATTTCGGGCCCTCGCCCGCCTGGAACGACAGGCCGAGACCCATCGCGTCCGGAATCGTCAGGATGTCCGAGAAGAGGATCGCGGCGTCGAGCGGATAGCGCTCGAGCGGTTGCAGCGTGACTTCGGTCGCGTAATCGGGATTCTTCGCCAGACCGAGGAAACTGCCCGCGCGGCTGCGCGTGGCGTTGTATTCCGGCAGATAACGGCCCGCCTGGCGCATCAGCCAGATCGGCGTGTACTCGGTCGGCTGACGCAGCAATGCGCGCAGGAAGGTGTCGTTCAGAAGGGTGTGGGCCACGTGCGGAGGCGCTTGCGCGCGAGATTCGGAAGCAGAACGCTATTTTACCGGACCGACGCGTACGGCATGGCGCCGATGGACGGCATAAGTGCGACGCGAGGACTTAGGGACAACATGAGCGCCGGGATGGGCACCAGGTTCGGCACCAGGATTGGCACCACGTTCAGCGCGACGTCGGGTGCGCGCATCGCGCCGCTCCTCGCGGTTTGCCGCGCGGGAAGCCGCGCGCTACCAGGTCTGTCCATGCTTAACGCGTGATGTCGCGCGGGCTATGATCGACCGGCTTTCCGAACCATTACATCGCATCCATCCAAGGACGAGGAGACACGCAGCATGAAGAAGAACAAGGCGCTCGCCGCCGCCGGCGCACTCGTCGCCGCGTTGCTCGCCGCGCTCGCGGTCACGCCCAGCGCATTCGCACAATCGAACGCGAATCCGAACACGTCCGCCGCGCCCTCGCGTCTCGACGACGTGCTCGCGCGCGGCACGCTGCGCGCCTGCACGACCGGCGACTACAAGCCCTATTCGTTCTACAAACCGGACGGCAGCTTCGAAGGCATCGACATCGACATGACCGAGTCGCTCGCGAAATCGCTCGGCGTGAAGGCGGAGTTCGTGAAGACCACGTGGTCCAATCTGATGACCGACTTCCTCGCGAAGTGCGACGTCGCCGTGGGCGGTGTCTCGACGACGCTCGAACGTCAGAAGCGCGCGTTCTTCACCGAGGCCTATCAGGTCGACGGCAAGACACCCATCGTGCGTTGCGACGACGTGAACAAGTATCAGACCGTCGCGCAGATCGATCAGCCATCCACGCGTGTGATCGTGAATCCGGGCGGTACGAACGAGCGCTTCGCGAAGCAGTTCTTCCCGCACGCGAACCTCACCGTCTATCCCGACAACGTGACGATCTTCAAGCAGATCCTCGCGGGCAAGGCCGACGTGATGGTCACCGACGCTTCCGAAACGCTCCTGCAACAGAAGCTCAATCCGGGTCTGTGCTCGGTGCATCCGGACAAGCCGTTTCAATACGGCGAGAAAGCGTGGATGGTCCCGCGCGGCGACGTGGTGTTTCAACAGTACGTCGATCAATGGCTGCATCTCGCGCGTGCGAGCGGCGAGTATCAGTCGATCTCGGACAAGTGGTTGAAGTGACGCGCAGGTGATACGCAGTTGATACGCAAGCCGCGTCGCGCGCACACATGATCGACGATGCCGCTTGCGTGATTTGCTGCATGCGCATCATTCGATGCCGCGCGCGGCGCGCGAACATTCGTTAAACGATATGACGAGTTGCAACGACACGTTGCATATCGACATGTTCCGTCCGTGAACCACGCATACACGGCCCTGTGCGGATGCAGCATGCATCCGCGAGGGTGCGCGCGACATTCATGTGACGAAAACGCCGTATCGCCCGCATGGCGGGACTTTCTTCATGCGATAAGAATTTTGCTTCGCGCTAACGTTTGCGCACGATCCGACAGCACGAGAAATTGCCGGTAAAAATGACGGTCGAAAACCGCTCCGGATGGCAAAAAATCCCTCGGAGCCTTATCTGGCGGGCGTTACAACCTGAAACACTTTGTTACCGCCAAGGTTCATTAATTCGCCCACAATGCCTTCAACGGTTTCAACACGGATGTGGCTTGGTGCCAGTGTGAGCGGACACGATACACCAGCCGGTCGGCTTTATGCCGGAGCCCTCCTTAGGGGCATCCTTGTTGGAGCCGTGACCGGCGTCTCGTACGTTTCATCAGCCGGCTCCTCCTTTGGTCTCCTCGCGCTAACCCCGTAGCGTGTGGTTTTTAGCGGGCTCCAGGCCCGCTTTTTTTTCGTCTGCGTTTTCCCTTCCTCGCGTTTTTCTCCGTTTTTTCCGCGCGCTTTTTCCTGATTTTTCTCCGATCGTTCGACTATTTTCGGCGTCGCACGCGCATCGTCCGGCGGTGATTATTTCGTTATCCGGATGATTCAATCGCCCGCGGCATTGCGCATGGCGCGCGACGCGCACTTTCACGCACGCCGCGGAACATCAAGCCGTCTTCTGCTCGTCGATTTTCAACTCGTCGATCATCTGCGCGCGCATCACGAACTTCTGCACCTTGCCCGTCACCGTCATCGGCAGTTCGTCGACGAAACGGATGTACTTCGGGATCTTGTAGTGCGCTATCTGCCCCTGGCAGAAGGTCTGGATCTCCTCGGCCGTGGCGCCTTCGCCAGGACGCAACACGATCCACGCGCACACTTCCTCGCCATATTTCGCGTCCGGCACGCCGAACACCTGCACGGTCTGCACCTTCGGATGGCGGAACAGAAACTCCTCGATCTCGCGCGGATAAATGTTTTCGCCGCCACGAATCAGCATGTCCTTCAGGCGGCCCACGATGTTGCAATAGCCTTCGACGTCGAGCGTCGCGAGATCGCCCGTATGCATCCAGCCGTCGATGATCGACTCCGCCGTCTTCGCCTCGTCGCCCCAGTAACCGCGCATCACCGAATAGCCGCGCGTGCACAGCTCGCCCGTTTCGCCCACCGGCACGACGTTGCCGAGTGGATCGACGATCTTCACTTCGAGATGCGGCTGGATGCGGCCCACCGTGGTCGTGCGCTTGTCGAGCGGATCGGTGGTCGCGCTCTGGAAAGAGACCGGACTCGTTTCCGTCATGCCGTACGCGATGGTGATCTCGGCCAGATGCATCTTCGAGACCACGCGCTTCATCGTTTCGATCGGACACGGCGAACCGGCCATGATGCCCGTGCGCAATCGCGAGAGATCGAAGCTCGCGAAATCAGGATGATCGAGCTCGGCGATGAACATCGTCGGCACGCCATGCAGCGCCGTGCAGCCTTCCTCGGACACGGCTTCGAGCGTCGCGCGCGGATCGAAGGCCTCGCCCGGAAACACCATGTTCGCGCCGACCGACACGCACGCCAGCACCGCGAGCACCATGCCGAAACAGTGATACAGCGGCACCGGGATGCAGAGCGAATCGTCCTCGCTCAAACGCATGGCCATCGCAATGAAACGCCCGTTGTTGACGACGTTGCGGTGCGTAAGTGTCGCGCCCTTCGGATTGCCGGTCGTGCCGCTCGTGAACTGGATGTTGATCGGATCGTCGGGCGACAGCGTCGCGCCCAGTGCGTCGAGCCACGCCGAACCCTCGCGCGCGAGCCGCACGCGACCCATCTCGATCAGCTCGCTGAAATTGAGCATGCCGGGCGTCGCGGTATCGCACATGCGGATCACCGTGCGCAACGCAGGCAGGCGCGCCGCATGCAGATCGCCGGGCTGCGCGCTCGCGAGTTCGGGCGCGAGCGTTTGCAGCATCTCCAGATACTGCGAGCTCTTGAAGCGCTCCGCCGCCACGATCGCCTTGCAGCCGACCTTGTTCAGCGCGTATTCCAGCTCCGCGAGCCGGTAAGCCGGATTGATGTTGACCAGCACCGCGCCGATGCGCGCCGTCGCGAACTGCGTAAGCAGCCATTCGACGCGATTGGGCGACCAGATGCCCACGCGGTCGCCCTTCTCGATGCCCAGTTCCGCGAGGCCGGCCGCCATCACGTCGACTTCGGTCGCGAACTCGCGCCAGTTCCAGCGTATGCCCTGCTCGCGGAACACGACGGAAGGCCGATCCGGAAAGCGGCTGACGGTTTCGTGCAGGAATTCACCGATGGTGGCGTCGGAGAGCGGCGTGGCGGCTGTCCCGCGCACGTAGGAAAGACCGTCCTGCGGCGCGATGAGCGCTTCGCGCGCGGCCGCCGCGCCTGCTGCGTCGATTGCCATGGTGGCTGTCTCCTGCGGGAGCCGCGCTCCCGGTTGAAATGATTTTGAAATCTATTCTCCACCGCAATGCGCAGCGGCGGCATCAAGTTTTACCCGCAGCGCACGCGGGCAGGACCGCTCGCGCCGCTCGGGGCGGCACGCTCGAAGGCATGATTTCGCATTACCTTTCCGTAAACGTCAAGTAGTTTGAACCCAGGCTTGTTTCAGACGCGAAAGGCAGCCAGACGCCATATCGGGCCGCACCCGCCCCCGTCGCCGGCTTATTCGCGCGCAAGCTTTGGCGCATTTGCCACGCCGCATTGCGGCATCGCGTCGCGCACTCTCAAGCGTCTGATGGACTTCGCTGCCGATTCGTAATGCAATCGCCGCTGCCTTACCGCCGTCTAACGAAGTTTTGACTTTCGCTTATTGATTCGTAGTTCTTATCAACTTGTTGCGTAGGAAATCCCACACCCGGAGTCTCGATGAACCCCACCGCTATCTGCCGTCTCAAACTCTCGAAAAAGATCTGGGCCGGCGTGCCTGGATCCGATGCCAACGGCTATTCCGATCCCGCCGATACGATCCAGTACGCGTTCGGCGTCGTGCCGGAAGGCACGCATTTCCGCGATTTCAGCCGTGCGGACGGCTCGGTCGACACGCACCTGCTGACCGGCGGCATCCTCATGGTGACGGGCGACAAAACGACCGACGTCGCGCTCGCACCGGGGCGCTACTGGTTGCACGAATTCGTGATCGGCCGCGATGCGGATGGTGTCGCGCTGAGCTATTACCAGCGCACCGGCTGGGATTTCACCGCCGTGGTGGACGGCGAACGGCGATCGCCCGTCGACGACAACGACGGCGCCGTGCTCTTCGAAGTCGGCGCGCAAACGCGCGAGATGAGCATCGTCGCCATCAACAAAGCCGTGTGCGTCGAACTCGACAAACGTTTGAGCAGCGGCACCGGGCGCACGAACGGCGTGCTGTTCTTCGGCACGAGTTCCTATCTCGGCCTCACGCAACTGGGCTCCGCGAATTTCGACGGCAACGCCGTGGTTCGCGTCGGCGTCACCGGCGTGGATGGCAAGGTGCGCCTCGACGGCTTCGCATCGGGCCACAACGTCTTCATCCACGAAGTCGTGCCCAAGGCGAGTTACGACGCGGGCGTGCGGCCGCAGAAGATGGATGTGTATCGGCTCGACGGAACGCTCTGGTACAGCGCCGGATTCCCCGACGCGCACGAAGTCACGCAGACCGAACTCGACGCCTTGCTGCACAGCCCGAAGTTCACCGAGGCCGGACGCGCGCTGATCCGCGCGAATCTGCACGCGGGCGACTGGCTGTTCACGAACCAGAATTACTTCTACGAGCGCCAGGGGCTGTTGCGCGTCGAGGTGACGAACAACACGGGCAAGAAGGGCAAGCTGCGTCTGTCGAAGAAGATCTGGGCAGGCGCACCGGGCGCCGATGCGAACGGCTATTCGGATCCGGCCGACACGATTCAGTACGCGTTCGGCGTCGTGCCGGCGGGCACGCACTACGGCGACTTTGCGCTGCCCGACGGTTCTGTCGACGCAAGCAAGCTGATCGGCGGCGTGTTGACGGTGGTCGGCGCAAACGTCGTCGAGCTGATGCTGGAGCCCGGCCAATACTGGCTCTACGAGTTCGTGATCGGCCGCGATGCCGATGGCGTCTCGCCGTGCTATTCGCAGCGCGGCGGCTGGGACTTCACGGCCTTGATCGACGGCGAACGACGCTCGCCGGTCGACGACGGCGCGATCGCGTTCGAAATCGGCGCGAATGTGGTGGACGTGAACGTCGTCGGCATCAACAAGTCGGTGTGCGTGCAGATCGACAAGCGCCTGAGCGCGGGCACCGGGCGCACGAACGGCGTGCTGTTCTTCGGCACGAGTTCCTATCTCGGCCTCACACAACTGGGCTCCGCGAATTTCGACGGCAACGCGGTGGTTCGCGTCGGCGTCACCGGCGTGGATGGCAAGGTGCGCCTCGACGGCTTCGCGTCGGGCCACAACGTCTTCATCCACGAAGTCGTGCCCAAGGCGAGTTACGACGCGGGCGTGAGGCCGCAGAAGATGGACGTCTATCGGCTCGACGGAACGCTCTGGTACAGCGCCGGATTCCCCGATGCGCACGAAGTCACGCAGACCGAACTCGACGCGCTGCTGCGCAATCCCAAGTTCACCGAAGCGGGACGCGCGCTGATCCGCGCGAATCTGCGCGTGGGCGACTGGCTGTTCACGAACCAGAATTACTTCTACGAGCGCCAGGGCCTGTTGCGCGTCGAGGTGACGAACAACACCGGCAAGAAGGGCAAGCTGCGTCTGTCGAAGAAGATCTGGGCAGGCGTGCCGGGCGCCGATAGCAACGGCTATTCGGATCCGGCCGACACGATTCAGTACGCGTTCGGCGTCGTGCCGGCGGGCACGCATTTCGGCGACTTCGCGCTGGCCGACGGTTCTGTCGACGCAAGCAAGCTGATCGGCGGCGTGTTGACGGTGGTCGGTGCGAACGTCGTCGAGCTGATGCTGGAGCCGGGTCAATACTGGCTCTACGAGTTCGTGATCGCACGCGATGCGAACGGCGTCTCGCCGCGCTATTTCCAGCGCACCGGCTGGGACTTCACCGCCTTGATCGACGGCGAACGACGCGCCCCCGTCGACGACATCGACGGCGCGGTGACCTTCGAGATCGGCGCGCAAACGGCGCAGGTCGAGATCGTCGGCATCAACAAATCGGTGAGCGTGCAGATCGACAAACGCTTTACGCCTGGCGCGCAGGAGAACGAGAAGGCAGGCGTCCTGTTCCTCGCGACCAGCTCGTATCTCGGCGTGCTGCCGATCGTGAGAGACGCCATCGGCTCCAGCAATAGCACGGCGATCCTGCGCCTCGGCGTGACTGGCGCGAACGGCTCGGTGCGGCTCGACGGCTTCACGTCGGGCAACAACGTGTTCATCCACGAAATCGTGCCGCAGGATCTCTACGACGCGGGCATCATGCCGGTCAGCATGAGCGTCTACGGACTCGACGGCACGCGCGTCTTCACGTCCGAATTCAAGCTTCAGGGCGCGCTGCGCGAGGGCGAGAACTGGCGCGACGACGAGCATCAGCGCCGCCTCACCCAGGCCGATCTCGACGCCCTGCTCGCCGAACCCAAGCTCACGCGTGCGGGCCGCGCACTGATCCTCGAACGCGTCCGCGCCGGCGACTATCTGTTCTCGAACGCGAATTACTTCTCGGAACGCCAGGGCGTGATGCGCGTCGAAGTGCTGAACGACAGCGGCCGCGGCTAAGCTGCCCGCTCGCGTCGGCCCATAAAAAAAGCTCCCCGGCGCGATCGCCGGGGAGCTTTTTCGATTCGGTCACACGCGCCGCGAAGGCGCGTGCGGGAATCAATGCTGGTGTTGCTTGCGCAGACGCTGGATCGCCGCGAGTTGCGCGACGGCGTAGGCCAGTTCGGCCTGCGCGGTGGCGTACTCGAGGTTCGAGCCGGCGTTCTGCAGCGCCTCTTCGGCGCGCTTGCGCGCTTCGGCGGCCTTCGCTTCGTCGAGATCCTTGCCGCGGATCGCGGTGTCGGCGAGCACCGTCACGGCGCCCGGCTGCACTTCGAGAATGCCGCCTGCGACGAACACGAACTCTTCATTGCCGTCCGCGCCCACGATACGCACCGCACCCGGACGAATCCGCGTGATGAGCGGCGTGTGGCCCGGCAGAATGCCCAGCTCGCCCGCCTCGCCCGGAAGCGCGACGAACTTCGCCTGGCCGTCATAGATGCTCTCTTCGGCGCTGACGACGTCTACCTTGATGGTTGCTGCCATATGTGTCGAACTCCTGGGGTCAAGGGGTTGCGGCGGCGAGATCCGTCAATGCCGATAAAACCAGCGCGACACATCTCGCCTCGTTGCCTGCAACGCGACCCTTACTGGATCTTCTTGGCCTTTTCGAAGGCTTCGTCGATCGTGCCGACCATGTAGAACGCCTGCTCCGGCAGGTGATCGCACTCACCTTCCACGATCATCTTGAAGCCGCGGATGGTTTCCTTCAGCGGCACGTACTTGCCCGGCGAGCCCGTGAAGACTTCCGCGACGTGGAACGGCTGCGACAGGAAACGCTGGATCTTACGTGCGCGAGCGACCGACAGCTTGTCGTCCGGCGACAGTTCGTCCATGCCCAGAATTGCGATGATGTCACGCAGTTCCTTGTAGCGCTGGAGCGTCTGTTGCACGCGGCGCGTGATCGAGTAGTGCTCTTCACCGATCACGTTCGGGTCGATCTGGCGCGAGGTCGAGTCGAGCGGGTCGACTGCCGGGTAGATACCCAGCGAGGCGATGTCACGCGACAGCACGACGGTTGCGTCCAGATGGCCGAAGGTCGTAGCCGGCGACGGGTCGGTCAAGTCGTCCGCAGGGACGTACACGGCCTGAACCGACGTAATCGAGCCCTTCTTGGTCGACGTGATGCGCTCTTGCAGCTTGCCCATTTCTTCAGCCAGCGTCGGCTGATAGCCCACTGCCGACGGCATACGGCCGAGCAGTGCCGACACTTCCGTGCCAGCCAGCGTGAAACGGTAGATGTTGTCGACGAAGAACAGCACGTCGAGGCCTTCGTCACGGAAGTGCTCGGCCATCGTCAGACCGGTCAGCGCGACGCGCAGACGGTTGCCCGGCGGCTCGTTCATCTGGCCGTAGACCAGCGCGACCTTGTCCAGGACGTTCGAGTCCTTCATTTCGTGATAGAAGTCGTTCCCTTCGCGGGTACGCTCGCCAACACCGGCGAACACGGAGAAACCACCGTGTTCCTTAGCGATGTTGTTGATCAGTTCCATCATGTTGACGGTCTTGCCCACACCGGCGCCACCGAACAGACCGACCTTGCCGCCCTTTGCGAACGGGCAGATCAGGTCGATGACCTTGATGCCGGTTTCGAGCAGTTCCGCCGACGGCGACAGCTCGTCGAACGCCGGAGCCTTCTGGTGGATCGCGCGCGTCGTTTCGCTGACGATCGGGCCGGCTTCGTCGATCGGACGGCCGAGCACGTCCATGATACGGCCGAGCGTCGGCTTGCCGACCGGCACGCTGATGGGCTTGCCCGTGTTCTTCACCACGGTGCCGCGGCGCAGGCCGTCCGACGCACCCAGACAGATGGTGCGCACGACGCCGTCACCGAGCTGCTGCTGCACTTCGAGGGTCAGTTCCGACCCGTCGAGAATGAGCGCGTCGTAGATCTTCGGCATGCTCTCGCGCGGGAATTCCACGTCGATCACCGCGCCGATGCACTGTACGATCTTGCCTTCCGGCAAAGCAGTTGTACTCATCGATTTTCCTTTAGATACCTGAATTCTTCACTCGCCTGGCGGCACACACCGGGTACGCCGGCGCGGATTCGCGTTCGCTATTCGGGTCAGACGGCTGCTGCGCCGCCCACGATTTCCGACAGTTCCTTCGTAATCGCGGCCTGGCGGCTCTTGTTGTACGAGAGCTGCAGTTCGTTGATGACCGTCTTCGCGTTGTCCGACGCCGCCTTCATCGCGACCATACGTGCCGATTGCTCCGACGCCATGTTTTCCGCCACGGCCTGATAGACCAGTGCTTCGACATAGCGGACCAGCAACTCGTCCACGACGGTTTGCGCGTCCGGCTCGTAGATGTAGTCCCACTGCGACTTCGGCGTCGCGCCATCGTCCTGACCGCCTTCGAGGCGCTCGTTCGACAGCGGCAGCAGCTGCTCGATGACGGGCTCCTGCTTCATCGTATTGACGAAGCGCGTGTATGCGAGATACACGGCCGAGAGCTTGCCTTCCGAGTACTGGTCGAGCTGCACCTTGATGGCGCCGATCAGCTTTTCCAGATGCGGCGTGTCGCCGAGTTGCACGACATTCGACACGACTTTCGCGCGCAGACGGTTCAGGAAACCGAGGCCCTTGCTGCCGATCGCCGTAGCTTCGACCGACGTGCCGGACGCTTCCAGATCCTTGAACTTCTGCAGCGTCGCGCGCAGCACGTTGGTGTTCATCCCGCCGCACAGACCCTTGTCGGTCGTGACGAGAATCACGCCGGCGACCTTCGCATCGTTGTTCTCCGTCATGAACGGATGACGATACTCGGGGTTCGCACGGCTCATGTGCGCAGCGATGTCGCGGACCTTGTCGGCGTACGGGCGGGCGGCGCGCATGCGCTCCTGGGCACGGCGCATTTTCGACGCCGCAACCATTTCCATCGCCTTGGTGATCTTGCGCGTGTTTTGCACGCTCTTGATCTTGCCGCGAATTTCCTTCATTCCAGCCATTGCTTGCTCCTTTGTCGATCCGGGTCGACGCTCGCGCCAACCCGGATCCCAGTCCGTTTATCTAGATTGATTCCCGGACGGATCAATATGCGCCGGACTTTTTGAAGTCCTTGAGAGCCGCGTGGAGCGCGTTCTCGTCGTCCTTCGACAGGTCCTTCTTGTCCTCGATGCGCGCGACGAGGTCAGCGTGCTTCGACTTCAGGTATTCGCGCAGGCCCTTTTCGAACGGCAGGACTTCGGCGACGTCGATGTCGTCGAGGTAGCCGTTGTTGGCCGAGAACAGCGCCACAGCCAGTTCCCAGACTTGCAGCGGCTGGTACTGGGGCTGCTTGAGCAGTTCCGTCACGCGGCGGCCGCGCTCGAGCTGCTTGCGGGTCGCTTCGTCGAGGTCCGAGGCGAACTGGGCGAATGCCGCCAGTTCACGGTACTGCGCGAGGTCGGTACGGATACCGCCCGACAGCTTCTTCACGACCTTCGTCTGAGCCGCACCGCCAACACGCGACACCGACACGCCGGCGTTGATTGCCGGGCGGATGCCTGCGTTGAACAGGTCGGTTTCCAGGAAGATCTGGCCGTCGGTAATCGAGATCACGTTCGTCGGAACGAATGCCGTGACGTCGCCTGCCTGCGTTTCGATGATCGGCAGTGCCGTCAGCGAACCGGTCTTGCCCTTGACTTCGCCGTTCGTGAACTTCTCGACGTAGTCGGCCGACACGCGTGCAGCGCGCTCGAGCAGACGCGAATGGAGATAGAACACGTCGCCGGGGTAAGCTTCGCGGCCCGGCGGGCGGCGCAGCAGCAGCGAGATCTGGCGGTATGCCCAAGCTTGCTTGGTCAGATCGTCATAAATGATCAGCGCGTCTTGACCGCGGTCGCGGAAGTATTCGCCCATCGTGCAGCCGGCGTACGGTGCGAGGTACTGCAGCGCAGCCGATTCCGAAGCCGAAGCGGCCACGACGATCGTGTAGTCGATCGCGCCGGTTTCTTCGAGCTTGCGCAGCACGTTCTGGATCGACGACGCCTTCTGGCCGATGGCGACGTAGATACAGATCAGGTCCTTGCCCTTCTGGTTGATGATCGTGTCGACGGCCACTGCGGTCTTGCCGCACTGACGGTCGCCGATGATCAGCTCACGCTGGCCACGGCCGATCGGCACCATTGCGTCGATCGACTTCAGACCGGTTTGCACCGGCTGCGAGACGCCTTCACGCCAGATCACGCCCGGAGCGATCTTTTCGATCGCGTCGGTCATCTTGGCGTTGACCGGGCCCTTGCCGTCGATCGGGTTGCCGAGCGGATCGACCACGCGGCCGATCAGTTCCGGACCCACCGGCACTTCCAGAATGCGGCCCGTCGTCTTGACGACGTCGCCTTCCGAAATGTGTTCGTATTCACCCAGAATCACGGCGCCGACCGAGTCACGCTCGAGGTTCAGCGCGAGACCGAAGGTGTTGCCCGGGAATTCGAGCATTTCGCCCTGCATCACGTCCGACAGGCCGTGGATGCGCACGATGCCGTCGGTCACGGAGATCACGGTGCCCTGGTTGCGAACGTCTGCGCTCGCTTCAAGGCCCTGGATCCGGCTCTTGATCAGCTCGCTGATCTCAGAGGGATTGAGTTGCATTATTCGCTCCTGATGTTCAATTCTGTTGCGTGCCAGCCGCTGCGTTCGGTGCGTTCACCGGGACGCTCAAGCGGTCAGTGCCACCTGCATGCTGGCGAGCCGCGCGCGGACCGAGGTATCGAGCACTTCGTCGCCGACCGTGACACGCACGCCGCCGATCAGCGACTTGTCGATTTCAACGGTGGGCTTCAGCTTGCATTTGAACTTGCGTTCGAGGCTGGCGACGAGGTCGTTCAACTGGGTGCCTTCGAGCGGGAACGCGCTGACGATCAGCGCATCGGCCGCACCGGCCTTCGCGTTCTTGAGCGCTTCGAACTGTGCGTGGATTTCCGGCAGCAGTTCCAGGCGGTGATTCGCGACCAGCATCTGCACGAGGTTCTTGGCCTCGGCCGAATCCTTGAGCGGGGACTTCACCGCCGACAGCAGCAGCTCGACGACCTGGGCATGGCTCACTTTCGGGCTCGACGCGACCGACAGCAAGTCGGGCATGGCCGCAACCTGTGCCAGCTCCGTGACGAGCGTGGACCAGGCGGCGGTGTCACCAGCTTCGGCCACGCCAAAAAGGGCTTCTGCGTACGGGCGGGCGATGGTTGCAAGTTCGGCCATGATCAGAGCTCGGCTTTCAGTTGATTCAGCAGATCGGCATGGGCCGACTGATCGACTTCGCGCTTCAGGATCTGCTCCGCGCCTTGCACGGCGAGCGCGGCGACTTCGGCGCGCAGGACTTCGCGTGCCTTGACGACTTGCTGGTCCGCGTCAGCCTTCGCTTGCGCGATGATGCGCGCTGCTTCGGCGTGGGCCTGGGCCTTGATTTCTTCAGCGACTGCGAGAGCGCGCTTTTCCGCATCGGCGATACGGTTTTGGCCCTCGTTGCGGGCCGTAGCGAGTTCCTCGCCCACGCGCTTGTGCGCGGCTTCGAGTTCCGCCTTGCCCTTTTCCGCAGCGGCGAGGCCGTCCGCGATCTTCTTCGAGCGCTCGTCGAGGGCGTTGATCAACGGCGGCCACACGAACTTCATCGTGAACCACGCGAGGATCAGGAACACGACCATTTGCGCAAACAGGGTTGCGTTGAGATTCACGGTGTTTCCTTAAACGTTGCTATTCCGGGGAATTGAAACGGCAAGGCGCTCATCGGTTGTGAAACTCGATCAGCGCCTCGTCTCCCGTTCCGCCATGCGCCCTTAACCGTTATAGGTCAGGCGCAACCTTCCAGGGAACTTAGCCCGCGAGCTTCGAGAGCAGCGGGTTAGCGAACGCGAACAGCATTGCAACACCCACGCCAATCAGGAACGCTGCATCGATCAGACCAGCCAGCAGGAACATCTTCGTCTGCAGCGGGTTCATCAGTTCAGGCTGACGTGCGCAGGCTTCGATGTACTTGCCGCCCATCAGGCCGATACCGATACAGGCGCCGATTGCACCCAGGCCGATGATGATGCCGATACCGATGGCCGTGAAACCCTGGATGTTGGCGATGAAAGCTTGCATGATCACTCCTTTGTGAGATTTTCTGGAACTGGGGATTTAAAACTTAAAACTGCAATTCTGGTCCGACCGCCGTTTAGTGGCTGTCGTGTGCCTGGCCGATGTACACCAGCGTCAGCATCATGAAAATGAACGCTTGCAGCAGAACGATCAGAATGTGGAAGATCGCCCAGACGCTGCCTGCAATCACGTGGCCGATGAAGCCAAGCACCGTCGAATCCGCGCCGAAGGTCCACAGACTGCCCAGCAGGGCGATCAGCAGGAACAGCAGTTCGCCTGCGTACATGTTGCCGAACAACCGCAGGGCGAGCGAAACCGTCTTGGCGACGAACTCGATGATGTTGAGTGCAAGGTTCGGGATCCACAGCAGCGGATGCGAGCCGAACGGCGCCGACAGCAGCTCGTGGGCGAAGCCGCCGGGACCCTTGATCTTGAGGTTGTAATAGATCATCAGCACGAACACGCCGAGCGCGATGCCGAACGTGCCGTTGAGGTCGGCGGTCGGGACGATGCGCTGATGCGGGAGTGCTTCGGACAGACCCAGCCAGCCGATCACGCGGCCCGGCAGGTCGACGGGGATGAAGTCGAGGGAGTTCATCAGCGCCACCCAGACGAACACCGTCAGGGCCAGCGGAGCGATGAATTTACGGTTGCCGTGAATGATGGACTTCGACTGGTCTTCGACCATTTCGACCAGCATTTCGACGGCGCACTGGAAGCGGCCCGGCACGCCCGACGTGGCCTTGCGTGCGGCGACGAACAGCAGCAGGATGGTGACGACACCACACAGGATCGACCAGAACAGCGTGTCGATGTTCCAGACGTGGAAATCGACGATCGACGTCTGATGCGAGGTGGAAAAATTCTGCAAGTGGTGCGCAATGTACTCGGACGGATCCAGAGCGCGCGTTCCTTCGCTGGCTGCCATATCGTTAAAACCACCCAAATTGTCGAAAATCGTTTCCGGCCGTTCCCGCGCCAACCAGATTGCGGGAACGCACCGCCGCGGATCGTGTCTTATTTGCTCCGCATGGGCCAGCTGATCTTCGCCTCCATCGCCTCTACGCCCGAAGGCGGCGCGATGTTGGCGGGACTCAGCGCCACGCGAGCGCGATCCAGTATGTCTTCAGTGCGATCAGGTACGTGATGAGCAGGGGAATCCACTGCACGTCGCGATACCAGAACGCGATGGCGACGAACATCGCAATCGTCGCCCCCATCTTGAATGCTTCACCGAGCATCCAGTTCATTACGGTGCCGGCGCCGCTCAACTGCTTGAGCCGCGCCGCGAACAACGCGCCGGGCACCCAGCAGATCGCCCCTCCCAGCAGCGCCGAGATCGGCACACTGCTCGGCGCAGCCGCACCCGGTGGCTTATAAAACAGCCACCACAACAGCGTAGCAACCAGGGACAAAACCACTTGCGCCGCCACGACACGAAACGGCGTGACGCGCGATGGGCGACTCACCTGTGCGCCGAACAGCTGCTCGGCTTCAGTCCGGGTGAGCGGAACGATGTCGTTGTTATCTTGCTGATCGGCGTCCAGCTGGTCCCAGCGATCGTTGTGATCGACACGCGAACCCGCGGCTGCTGCGTTCTCCGTTCCCGCATCCTGCCCCCGGCGGGATGCTTCGATCGCGCTACGCGGACCATCCGGCCCTTCATGCGCCTGCGGCGCTTCGTCTGGCCTGTGACCCACCATCGCGTTATTCCGGATATTTGCCTTTCGCGCGTTTTATTACAACGTGCTTACAGCATCGCCAACCAAATAAATCCGGGCGATTGTAAGCGATAGTTGCAGCCAATTCAAGACTTTAGCCCGCTCAATAACACCCGTGAAATGCTACTTCATCATGCGGAAAACGCACCATTACCCGAGGGGTAACGGAAAATGTAAGGGAGCGTTCGTCGCACGTTCTGCACTCAGGAGAGCCAGGCAAAACGGGGCGCGATTTTACCTTGTAACGACGTTTATGTCGCTGACCTGTCTCATTTCTGTCAGGAAAAATACAACACGAGACCGCCGCATATTGTCGCAGCCACCCAGAACGGGATCGCGATGAGGTGGAACTGCAGCCAGACGCCCCGCTCGCCCGACAGACGCACGGCGATCAGATTCGCCAGCGAGCCGATCGCGAGGCCGAAGCCGCCGACGCTCACGCCGAACGCCAGCGCGCGCCAGTCGTGCGTGAAACCCGCGAGCACGATGGCCGCAGGCACGTTGCTGATGGCCTGGGAGAGCACGGCGCCCGCGAGGTAGGCGCGCAGCGGCGTCTGCAGCGCGAGGCCCTCCAGCGCATGATGAATCCACGGGAGCGCCGCCGCGCTGCGAAGGACGATGAACATCAGCACGAAGATCAGCAGCAGCAGCCAGTCGATCTTCAGCACGATGCGCGCGCGCCAGATCAGGAACCCGGCTGCGACGCCCGCGAGCGCGAGGCCGGCGCGATGCGCATCGGCGAGCAGCACGAACGCGACGAAGAGCACGGCAGCGACGCCCGCGAGCGAGCGATCGACGCCATGCGCCTCTGCGTCGCGGCTCAGATCGAGCGTGATCGGCCGGAAAAGCAGCGCGGCGAGCGCGAACAGCATCACCATCAGCAGCGCGCACAGTGGCGCCAGCGCGACAACGAAGCGACCAAATGCCGCACCACTCAACTGCCAGAGAAACAGGTTCTGCGGATTGCCGAGCGGCGTCAAGATGGAACCGGCGTTCACGGCCAGCGCGATGAAAATCACGAGGCGTTTGAGCGGCAACGGCGTCAGCTTGTGCAGCGACAACACCAGCGGTACGACGACGAATAGCGCGACGTCGTTCGTCACGACCGTCGACAAAGCCGCAGCCAGACCGATCAGCAGAAAGGCCAGCGCGCGCTCGGAGCGAATCCGATGGACCAGCTTGTGCGCGACCCAGGTCAGGAATCCTGAATATTCGATCGCTTTTGTGAGGATGAGCAGACCGGCGAGCGTCATCACCGTTTGCCAGTCGACAAGTCCGGGCAGCGTGCTCCACGCGCGCGGCGCGAAGATCTGCAGCAGCACGAGCGCGGCGACGAGTATCGTCAGCACCGGCTCGCCTGCCGCAAACGCGCCGATCCGGCGCAGCAGACTCAGGGGGCCGCGTTGCGCGGCATCAGGTTCCTGCACCTTGCGCGGAAACGTACGTTAAACCGCGGCTTCGCCGCGCAAACGCAGCAAAATGCCGTCAAGTGCGTCGAGATCGCCGAAGTCGACGGTGAGCTGACCGCGACCGCGTCGGCCGAGCTTGATCTTCACCGTCGCGGACAGCAGATCCGACAGCTCCTCTTCTAGGCGGCGCGTGTCGCGGCCGCCATCGTGCGCAGCCTTCGCCTTCACCGCCGGCGCGGCCTTGGTCGTCGCCGAAACGAGCTTTTCGGTTTCACGCACCGACATGCGCTTGTTGACCACCTGATTCGCGAGCGTGATCTGCGTGGCGGCATCCACGGCGAGCAGCGCGCGCGCGTGGCCCATATCGAGATCGCCCGCGAGCAGCATCGTCTGCACCGGCGCGGCCAGGTTCAGCAGACGCAACAGATTCGACACGGCACTGCGCGAGCGCCCCACCGACTCCGCCGCCTGCTCATGCGTGAAACTGAACTCGTCGAGCAGCCGCTGGATGCCCTGCGCCTCTTCAAGCGGATTCAGGTCTTCGCGCTGGATGTTCTCGATCAGCGCCATCGCGGCGGCGGCCTGATCGGGCACATCCTTGACGAGCACCGGAACCTCGGTCAGGCCGGCGATGTGTGCCGCGCGAAAACGTCGCTCGCCCGCGATGATTTCGTAGCGATCCGCGCTGACCGGACGCACGAGAATCGGCTGCATCAGACCTTGCGCGCGAATGCTCGCGGCCAGTTCCTGCAACGCGCCTTCGTCCATGCGCGTACGCGGCTGATACTTGCCCGCCTGCATCTGCGTGAGCGGCAGCGTGTTGGGCGCGCCCTCGATCTTCACCGCTTCGGTGATGTCCGCGCTACCGCCGAGCAGTGCTTCCAGTCCCCGACCCAGCCCCTTCTTCCGTGCTACTGCGTTCATCGTGCTTCTCCAGTCTGCGTCAGAGTGCGCGTACGCGCTCGATCATTTCCGCGCCGAATTGCACATAGGCCTGCGCGCCGCGCGAGGCGCGATCGAACACCACGCCCGGCAAACCGTAGCTGGGCGCCTCCGCAAGCCGCACATTGCGCGGGATCACGGCGTCGAACACCTTGTCGCCAAAGTGCTCCTTGAGTTGCTCCGAAACCTGCTGCTGCAGCGTGATGCGCGGATCGAACATCACGCGCAGAAGACCGATCACCTTCAGGTCGCGATTCATGTTCGCGTGCACCTGCTTGATGGTGTTCACGAGGTCCGACAGACCTTCGAGCGCGAAGTACTCGCACTGCATCGGAATCACCACGCCATGTGCCGCGCACAGGCCATTGAGCGTGAGCAGCGAGAGCGCGGGCGGGCAGTCGATCAGCACGAAGTCGTATTGATCGTCCACTTGCGCCAGTGCGTTCTTCAGGCGGCGCTCGCGCTGTTCCACGGAGACCAGCTCCACTTCGGCGCCCGCGAGTTCGCGGTTGGCCGGCAGCACGTCGTAGCCCACCTGCTCCGGGCTCGTACGCGCCTGCGGCACGGTAATGCCGTCGACCAGCACTTCATAGACGGTGTATTCGCACGCCGCCTTGTCGATGCCGCTGCCCATCGTGGCATTGCCTTGCGGGTCGAGGTCGATGAGAAGGACACGTTGTCCCTGCGATGCGAGGCTCGCGGCGAGATTGACCGTTGTCGTCGTCTTGCCGACGCCGCCCTTCTGGTTCGCAACGCAGAAGATTTTTGCCATCTTTTATGTGTCCCTTTACTGCCTTAAAAAGTTTGCTTACGTTATAGCGCGAGCAATGCTGCCGCGCTATTCGACCGATCGGCCAACGATCCTGTGTGCGACCGACTCAGGCCGCTGCCACCGGTTCGACCGTGACTTCCGTCAGGTGCCGCTCCGCATCGAGCATCGGCACGGTGAGGCGAATCGTCTGGATTGCCTTCGCGCCTTCCGGCAAGCGCTCGATCTCGCCTTCGGGGCGCACGCCCTTCATCGCCCAGATCGCGCCGCCGTCCGCAACGAGGTGACGGGCCAGTGTAACGAAATCGGACAGTTCCGCGAATGCCCGCGAGACGATCAAATCGAATTTTTTAGGGACTTCGACACCAGGTCGCAGCGATTCGACTCGTCCGGTCACGACCGAGAGATTCGCGAGACCGAGTTCGGCCTTCGCTTGCGACTGAAACGCCGACTTCTTGTGCACGATGTCGTTCAGCGTGACTTGCCAGTCGGGACGCACGATCGCGAGAACGATGCCCGGCAAACCACCGCCCGACCCTACGTCGAGCACCGCCGCGTTTTCACGTGAAGGCAGATGCGGCAGGATCGAAAGCGAATCGAGGATGTGCTGGATGAGCATCTGATGCGGATCGCGAATCGCCGTCAGGTTGTAGACGGCGTTCCACTTCGCGAGCAACGCGACGTAGTCCAGCAGTTGTTCGTGTTGACGCTCGCTCAATTCGACGGAGAGCGCCTGGGCGCCCTCCTTCAGCATCTGCGAAAGTGCGCCGCGATCGGCGATACCAGGTTGACGTGCGCGACCGTTCATTGAGCCACCGGCGTCGTGTCGTTACCCGAATCGGCGGGCTTCTGGCGACGACGGCCGAGGCCGCGCTTCAGATGCACCATCAGCAGCGAGATCGCGGCAGGCGTGATGCCCGAAATACGCGAAGCCTGACCGATGGTTTCCGGACGGAACTGATTGAGCTTCTGGCGCGCCTCGAACGACAGACCACGCACTTCCGCGTAATCGATGCCCTCGGGCAGACGCGTGTTCTCGTGCGTGCCGTTGCGCTCGATCTCGTCAGCCTGACGGTCGATATAGCCCTGATATTTGACGCCGATCTCGATCTGTTCCTTGATCTGCGCGAGCAGGACTTCGTCGTCGGCCAGCGGCGCTTCAGGGCCGCAAGCGCCACCGCGCAGACCGCACACGCCGTCGTAGCTCACGCCAGGACGGCGCAGCAAGTCCGCGAGATTGTATTCGTGGTCGATGGGCTTACCGAGCAGCGCAGTCGCCTCTTCCGCACCCAACGTCTTCGGATTCACCCACGTCGACTTCAGGCGTTCGGTTTCACGTGAAACAGCGTCGCGCTTGCGGCTAAATGCATCCCAGCGCACGTCATCGACGACACCGAGTTCACGGCCGATCTCGGTCAGACGCATATCGGCGTTGTCTTCGCGCAGGCTCAGGCGATACTCCGCACGGCTCGTGAACATGCGATACGGCTCCGACACGCCGCGCGTCACCAGATCGTCGACCAACACGCCGAGATACGCCTGATCGCGGCGCGGGCACCACGCATCCTTGCCCTGCACCTGCAGACCGGCGTTAATACCGGCGAGCAGACCTTGCGCAGCCGCTTCTTCGTAGCCCGTCGTGCCGTTGATCTGACCCGCAAAAAACAACCCGTTGATGACCTTCGTTTCCAGCGACGCCTTCAGGCCGCGCGGGTCGAAATAGTCGTATTCGATCGCATAGCCGGGGCGCAGGATGTGCGCGTGCTCGAGGCCGCGCATCGAGTGCACCAGTTCCAGCTGGACGTCGAACGGCAGGCTCGTCGAAATCCCGTTCGGGTAGAACTCGTTCGTCGTCAGGCCTTCCGGCTCCAGATAGATCTGGTGCGATTCCTTCGACGCGAAGCGATGAATCTTGTCTTCGATCGACGGGCAATAGCGCGGCCCCACCCCTTCGATCACGCCCGTGTACATTGGCGAACGGTCGAGACCGCCGCGAATGATGTCGTGCGTGCGCTCGTTGGTATGCGTGACCCAGCACGGAATCTGCCGCGGATGCTGCTCCGCGCGGCCGAGGAACGAGAACACCGGCACCGGATCGAGGTCACCCGGCTGCTCTTCGAGCACCGAAAAATCGATCGTGCGGCCGTCGATACGCGGCGGCGTGCCCGTTTTGAGGCGGCCTTGCGGCAGCTTCAGCTCTTTCAGGCGAGCCGACAACGTCACTGCGGCGGGGTCGCCTGCGCGGCCGCCCGTGTAGTTGTTGAGGCCCACGTGGATCTTGCCGTCGAGGAACGTACCGGCCGTGAGCACCACGGCGCGTGCGCGGAAGCGCAACCCGACTTGCGTCACGGCGCCGACCACGCGGTCGCCTTCGACCATCAGATCTTCCACGGCCTGCTGGAACAGCCACAGATTCGGCTGATTCTCCAGACGATGGCGGATCGCGGCCTTGTACAGAATACGGTCAGCCTGGGCGCGCGTCGCACGCACAGCGGGGCCCTTCGACGAGTTGAGGATACGGAACTGAATGCCGCCCTCGTCCGTCGCAGCGGCCATTGCGCCGCCGAGCGCATCGACTTCCTTGACCAGATGGCCTTTGCCAATACCGCCAATCGACGGATTGCAGCTCATCTGACCAAGCGTCTCGATGTTGTGCGTGAGCAGGAGCGTCTTCACGCCCATGCGGGCAGCGGCAAGCGCGGCCTCGGTGCCGGCGTGACCGCCGCCGACGACAATTACGTCAAACTCTGTTGGGAAAAGCATGGCGGGACCTCACGCACGGACAAATTGACCGCGTGAGCCTTCTCAGAAAAAGTGGTATGCGCGAATTATAACGGTTTCAGGTTTTGGGCCGTTCACGCCCGAATTTCGTTCCGCATTTTGTCGAAAAAAAGCGTCGTGTTTCACGTGAAACACGCCGCCGAGTTCTGCAGAAACTGACGAGATCAGACGGGCTTCCTGGCCAGCCCCAGATACGTTTCGATCACGCGCGGGTTCTGCGCCAGCTCGCTCGCTGGCCCTTCGAGCGCGAGATCGCCGGTTTCCAGCACGTAGCCGTAGTCCGAAATTTGCAGAGCCGCCCGCGCGTTCTGCTCGATCAGCAGCGTCGCAACACCGGTCTGCCGCAGCGCGCTGATGATGTGAAAGATTTCCTTCACGATCAGCGGCGCGAGGCCGAGGCTAGGTTCGTCGAGCATCAACAGATCGGGCTTGCCCATCAGCGCTCGGCCGACGGCCAGCATCTGCCGCTCGCCTCCCGACAATGTTCCAGCCGCCTGCGCGCGCCGCTCCTTGAGACGCGGAAACAGCTGAAAGACATGATCGAGCTGATCGAGGAAGTTGCGCTCCCCTGCCCGCTTGCGCCGATACGCACCGAGCACGAGGTTGTCCTCGACCGTCATCGACGCGAACAACTCGCGTTTCTCCGGCACGAGACACATGCCACGCGCGACACGGCGCTCAATCGGCAGCGCGCCAATCTCCTCGCCGAGGTAAGCAATGCGGCCGCTCGCGTGCCCCGTCTGCGGCAATGCACCCATGATGGCGTTCAACAGCGTCGACTTCCCGGCGCCGTTCGGGCCGATCACCGATACGATCTGCCCCGCGCCCACCTTGATGGCCGCTTGATGCAGCGCCTCGATCTTGCCGTAGCGCACCGCGAGGTTAGCGACTTCGAGTACGGGCGCCGTCATCATTCCACCCCGCCCAGATAGGCTTCGAGCACGGCCGGATCCTTCTGCACCTCTTCCGGCAAACCCTCGGCAATGCGCGTACCGAACTCCATCACGACCAGCCGGTCGGTGAGATTCATCACGAAATCCATGTCGTGTTCGACCAGCAGCACGCTCATCCCCTCTTCTCTCAACTTGCGCAGCAACGCGGCCAACTGCTGCTTCTCCTGATAACGCAGACCCGCCGCCGGCTCGTCGAGCAGCAACAAGGTCGGATCGCAGCACAGCGCACGCGCGATTTCCAGGATCCGCTGCTGGCCGAGCGCGAGACTGCCCGCTTCGTCGTACATATGCTGCTCTAGCCCGACGCGGCGCAATTGCTTCGCGGCCTCGCTCATCAGCCGCCCTTCTTCCGACGCATTGAGCTTCACCACGCTGCGCAACACGCCCGAGTGACCGCGCAGGTGAGCGCCGATCGCGACGTTCTCCAGTACCGTCATCGTCGGCAGGAGTTTGACGTGCTGGAAAGTGCGACCGATGCCGCGCGCGACGATTTCACGTGAAGTCAGCCGGTCGATGCGTTCGCCGCGGAACGTGATCGCGCCGCTCGTCGGCTGCAGCACGCCCGTCACGAGGTTGAAGGTGGTCGATTTCCCCGCGCCGTTCGGGCCGATCAAACCGATGATCTGCCCCGCTTTCACCTCGAAACTCACGTCGTTGACGGCGACCAGACCGCCGAACTGCTTGCGTGCCTTGTCGACGGTCAACAGCATCTCGCCCGCTTCGGGCTTGCTGCGCTGCGGCAAAGGTTCAGCGTTCTCGGGCACATGCGCCTGTGGCCCGCGCGGGAAGAAGCGCGCCACGAACGGCCAGACGCCGCGCCGCGCATATTGCAGCAGCAGCACCATCAGATTCCCGAACACGATGATTTCGAAATTGCCGTTCTCGCCGAGCAGCTTCGGCAACAGCGTCTGCAGCCAGTCCTGCAGCACCGTGAGAATCGCCGCGCCCAGCACCGCGCCCCAGACGTGCGCCACGCCGCCCACAACGGCCATGAACAGATACTCGATGCCGTGATTCAGGCCGAACGGCGTCGGGTTCACGGCACGCTGCAAATGCGCGTACAGGAAGCCCGAGACGGCCGCCAGAACCGCCGCGTAGACAAAGATCACCACGCGCATCCAGGCCGTGTTCACGCCCATCGCCTCGGCCATCAGGCCGCCGCCGCGCAGCGCGCGTATCGCGCGTCCGGTGCGGCTGTTGAGCAGGTTCTGCACCGAGACGACCGACGCCAGCACCACCGCCCAGATCAGGTAATAGATGTGCCGCCCCGACTCCAGCTCGACACCGAACACATTGAGCACCGGAATGCCGTTGATGCCGTCGTACTTGCCGAGCATGTCCAGATTGCCGAACAGGAAGAACAGCGCGAGGCCCCAGGCGATCGTCCCAAGCGGCAGGAAGTGGCCCGACAGACGCATGGTCACGAGGCCCAACGCGAGCGCCACGAGCGCCGTGATCAGCACGCCGACGATCAAGGCGAGCCACGGCGAGACACCGTACTGCGTCGTCAGATACGCGGTCGCGTAGGCGCCGAGCCCGACGAACGCCGCCTGCCCAAAGCTCGTCATCCCGCCGATGCCGGTGAGCAGCACCAGCCCGATCGCCACGATCGAATAGAGCCCGATGTAGTTGAGCAGCGTGATCCAGTACTCGGGCACGCGCACCATGCCCGGCAGCACCGGCAGCGCGAACATCACCACGAGGAACAGCCAGAAGAAGCGGTTATGCAGAACGAGTCGTTTCATCGCGTCACTCCTCTTCCTCTTCGGCGTGCGGCGTGGAAAGACTGCGCCACAGCAGCACGGGGATGATCAGCGTGAACACGATCACTTCCTTGTACGCACTCGCCCAGAACGACGAATACGACTCCAGCAGGCCCACGAGCACGGAACCCGCAGCAGCCAGCGGATAGCTCACCAGACCGCCGATAATCGCGCCGACGAAGCCCTTGAGGCCGATCAGGAAGCCCGAGTCGTAATAGATCGTCGTGAGCGGCGCGACGAGCACGCCGCACAGCGCACCGAGCCCCGCGGCCAGCGTGAACGCGAGCCGGCCGGCCTGCGTCGTGCCGATGCCGACGAGGCGCGCGCCCAGCCGGTTCACCGACGTCGCGCGCAGCGCCTTGCCCGAGATCGTGCGGTCGAAAAAGAAGTACAGCGCGACGATCAGCACGGCCGCCGTGCCGACCACCCAGAGACTCTGCCCCGAGATCGACAGCGCGCCGAGGTTGAAGGTGGCGTCCGAGAACGCAGTCGTGCGCGAGCCTTCGGCGCCGAACATCACGAGTCCGAGGCCGACCATCGCGAAGTGCACGGCCACGGCCACGATCAGCAGCAGCAGCGTGGTGGCTTCGGCGATCGGCTCATAGGCGAGCCGGTAGACGAACGGCCCCATCGGCACGACGATCGCCAGCGTCAGCGCGATCTGCGCGAGCATCGGCAGGGGCTGCCCTGCCACGCCGCGCGTGAGCGCGTAGAGCGCGAGCGGAAACAGCAGATACTTGCCCGCGAGCGTGACCAGCGTGCGCGGCGCGTGCTTGCGACGCTCGGCGTGCCGCACGAGCCCCGCCGTCTCGACGACGAAGCAAGCCGCGCCCAGCGCGACCAGCAGCCAGCACGTCGCCGGAAATTTCTGCGATTGCAGCGCGGCGAGCGTGAGAGCGCCGTAGGAAACGAATTCGCCCTGCGGAATGAAGATCACGCGCGTGACGGAGAACACCAGCACCAGCGCGAGCGCGAGCAGCGCATAGATCGCCCCGGTGGTGATGCCGTCCTGCGCGAGGATTGCGGCAATCGATAAATCCATACCCTTCCAACCTCTCTTTCTGGAACGCGTGAAACTCGGAACGTCTGCGGTAGCGTCGGAAAAAACGGCGATGCGGGATCGTGCGGGGCAAGCGCGCGGCGCGGCCGCGAAGGCCACGCCGCGTTGAATCGGTGCGCCCAATCGACGTGAGGACGCGAATCGGGCACGGCCATTGTCGGTGGCCGAAATGAAGCCGCGGCGGCAGCACGCAACGCAACGCGCACAGCGTTTCACGTGACACCGCGCGCAGCGCGGCGTCACGCGTCGGGCGCGCTTAGTCGCCTTGCAGCTTCCACTTGCCGTTGACGACCTCCACGATCACGCGTGCGCGGTCGTCAAGACCGTTGTGATCGGTGGGCGTGGTGTTCATGATGCCGTGCGAGACCGGCAGATCCTTGATGTTCTCAAGCGCGTCGCGCAGCGAAACACGGAACGCCTCGGTGCCGGGCTGCGCCGACTTGAGCGCGACCGGAATCGCGCGCTGAAGCATCTGACCGGCGTCCCAGGCGTGACCGCCGAAGGTCGCGACCGAACCCGCGCCATAGGCCTTCTCGTAAGCGGCCTTGTAGGCGAGCGCCGACTTCTTGACCGGATTCGAATCGGGCAATTGATCGGCGACGAGAATCGGACCGGCGGGCAGCAACTCGCCTTCGCAGTCCTTGCCGCAGACGCGCAGGAAGTCGTTATTGGCGACACCGTGCGTCTGATAAATCTTGCCCTTGTAGCCGCGATCCTTCAGCGTGGTCGCCGGCAGCGCCGACGGCGTGCCCGAACCGGCGATCAGCACCGCGTCCGGGTTCGCCGACATCAGCTTGAGCGCCTGCCCCGTCACCGACGAATCCGTGCGGTTATAACGCTCGCTCGCGACGATCTTGACGTTGTGCTTCGCCGCCGCCGCGCTGAACTCCTTGAACCAGCTGTCGCCGTAGGCATCCGTGAAACCGATGAAGCCCACCGTCTTCACGCCGTGCTTCTCCATGTAGCCCGCGATCGCGTCGGCCATCAGGCTGTCGTTCTGCGGTGGCTTGAAGGCCCACTTGCGCTTGTCGTCCACGGGTTGCACGATCGCCGCCGACGCCGCGAGCGAAATCATCGGCGTCTTGCCCTGCGCGACGACGTCGAGCATCGCGAGCGAGTTCGGCGTGACCGACGAACCGATGATCGCGTCGACGTGATCTTCGTCGATCAGCTTGTGCGTGTTCTGCACGGCCTTGCTCGTGTCCGACGCGTCGTCGAGCACGATGTACTGCACGCTCTTGCCGCCGATCTCCTTGGGCAGCAGCGCGATCGTGTTCTTCTCGGGAATGCCGAGCGAGGCCGCCGGCCCCGTCGCCGAGAGTGTCACGCCGATCTTCACCTGCGCGACGGCCGCACCCGCCACGCCCATCCATGCCGCTGCGAGTCCGGCATGGAGGGCTCTCGTGGACCACTTCTTCATCGCCAACTTCGTTTTCATTGCGCGTCTCCAAACGCTTTGTCTGCGTGTCGATTTATATTCCGGCGCCGCGCCGTGTGTTCGGTTCGCTAACGCCGGCCTTCGAGTGTAGTAATCGGGATCGCGCGTGTGATGCATGGTTTTCCCTTGTCCGCGCGTCCGCTTTATCCGCTGCCTGCTTCACTGCTCCCTGCCCTGCTCACCGCACGACTCACCACCACGCGCCTCGCCAATACAACGACGCTCCGAAGCCGTTGCACCGGCAACAAAAAAGGCACGTCGATTGAACGTGCCTTGTTATGTCGATGAGCCGATATCGCGTGATTTCCCGTGGAACTCAGTCGCCGGCCAGCTTCCACTTGCCGCCGACGATCTGCACCATCACGCGCGCCCGCTGATCGAGGCCCGCGTGATCGGTTGCGCTCATGTTGAAGATGCCGTGCGCGCCCGCGACGTCGTGCGAGTCTTCGAGCGCCTTGCGCAACGCGTCGCGGAACGCCTTAGTGCCCGGTTGACCGGCCTTCAGCGCGACGGGAATCGCGTGTTGCAGCAACAGGCCCGCGTCCCATGCGTGACCGCCGAACGTCGAGATCGAGCCTGCGCCATAGGCCTTTTCGTACGCGCTCTTGTACGCGAGCGCCGACTGCTTCACGGGATTCGAATCGGGCAATTGATCGGCGACCAGCAGCGGCCCGGCGGGCAGCCAGGTGCCGTCGCAATCCTTGCCGCAGACGCGCAGGAAGTCATTGTTGGCGACGCCATGCGTCTGGTAGTACTTGCCCGCGTAACCGCGCTCCTTGAGCGTCTTCTGCGGCAGCGCGGCCGGCGTGCCCGCACCGGCGATCAGCACGGCGTCCGGGTGCTGCGAGATCATCTTGAGCACCTGCCCGGTGACGGACGCGTCGTTGCGCGCGAAGCGTTCGTTCGCGACGATCTTGATGCCCTGTTTCGCCGCCGCCGCGCCGAACTCCTTGTACCAGCTCTCGCCATACGCATCCGAGAAGCCGATGAAGGCGACGGTCTTCACGCCATGCGCGGCCATGTGCTGCGCGATCGCGCCGGCCATCAGCAGATCGTTCTGCGGCGTCTTGAAGACCCACGCGCGCTTTGCATCCATCGGCTCGACGATCGAGGCCGCGGCGGCCATCGAGATCATCGGCGTGCTGCTTTCGGCGGCGACGTCGATCATCGCGAGCGAGTTGGGCACGACCGTGGAACCGATCAGTGCATCGACGTGATCTTCGCTCGTGAGCTTGCGCGCGTTCTTCACGGCCTGCGTGGAATCGGTGGCGTCGTCGAGCACGAGATACTCGATTTTCTGGCCCCCAATCTCCTTGGGCAGCAACGCGATGGTGTTCTTTTCGGGAATGCCGAGCGAAGCCGCCGGGCCTGTGGCCGAGAGCGTCACGCCGATCTTCACATCCGCGTGCGCGACGCCCGCCGTCGCGGCGAGCACTCCGGTCGCGACGCATGCCGCGTTCATCCAACGCCAAACCAACCGCATCTCCACTCCTTCGATCATCGTTTTCTTTATTGCTCCGGATTTTCAGGCGTTTTCCGGATTCGAATTCGGTAGTGCTGCCGCCGGACCACACATAATCGGCGATGGCCCCACGCAGGCTGCATCGGCGATTAATGCTGACCGCATGGTCGGCGAATGGCGAGTGTAACGGAGTGCCGTTTGGCGCGGCAAGCGCTTTCCATCGGCTTACAACGTCGACGCAACACGCGCGGAAACAGCCGAAAAATGCGTAACGCGCGCAGCCTTGTGGCGCGGGCTTCGGACGCTTTTCAGGCGCTTTTTGCGTAACTCAGTGAGGGGTAAAACAGACTTGCGCACGCCGATTAACGCGCGACGCAGCAGACACAGAAGGGGGATAAAAACGCGTAATGCGATGCTCGATGCGAGCGCATTAACGGTGATGGATGAAAACCGAAAGTACAAATAAAAAGCGCTGTTGGATTCCCATCCAACAGCGCTTTCTTGTCCGGGCACTTTGTGCCTCAGTTGTCTCCTCGTTCTCCACCTGCAAATTCGGTGCATCAGAACTAAGTGAAACTTTAAACTTCGGCCCCCTGGCTGCCAACTAGCATTTACCCTAGTGGTGCAGTGCGGCACCGATTTGGGGCGCGCTGTCACAGCTTTGTCGCACGATACGCGCGTGCAAAGCCGCTTCCGGAGGCTCGGTTTCAGCATCTGAGCAAGGCTTGCAGCATACCATCGCGGCGACGCCTCGCCTACTGCATTTGACGCGTTCTTCATGCCGGAATCTACGCCGTAATTTACGCTCTCAGCGGCCGCACACGCGCCACGATTTCGCCGACGATACCGCGCCGGAACGCCAGCACGCAGGCGATGAAGATGAGCCCCGTGACGATCGTTGCGGACTCACCTAACGAGCGGAACCAGTCGACGCCCGTGACCTGCGCGAGCGCCGTGCCGATATCGCCCAGACGGTCTTCGAGCGCAACGATCAGCGCAGCGCCCAGCAGCGGCCCGAACAGCGTGCCCATGCCGCCGACGAGCGTCATCAGGATCACCAGACCGGACATGGTCCAGTAAGCGTCGCCGAGCGTCTCGAAGCCCAGCACGAGCACCTTGAGCGAGCCGGCCAGCCCCGCGAGTCCCGCCGAAAGCACGAACGCGAGCAGCTTGAAGCGGTCGGTGTCGTAGCCGAGCGAAATGGCGCGCGGCTCGTTCTCCTTGATCGCCACCAGCACCTGGCCGAATGGCGAATGCACGATGCGCACGATCAGCGCGAACGCCAGCACCATCACCACGAGCACGACGTAGTACAGCGTGAGGTCGGAGTCGAGCGACAGCATGCCGAACAGCTTGCCGCGCGGCACGCCCTGCAGGCCGTCCTCGCCGTGCGTGAACGGCGCCTGCAGGAACACGAAGTAGACCATCTGCGCGAGCGCGAGCGTGACCATCGCGAAGTAGATGCCCTGGCGGCGGATCGCGAAGATGCCGACGATCACGCCGAGCAGCGTGGCCACCGCCGTGCCCGCCGCCACGCCGAGTTCGGGCGTGAAGCCGAGCGACTGGATCGCGTAACCGGTGGTGTAGCCCGCGCTCGCGAGGAACATCGCGTGGCCGAACGACAGCAGCCCCGTATAACCGATCAGCAGATTGAATGCGGCGGCGAACAGCGCGAAGCACAGCACCTTCATCACGAAGAGCGGATACGCGCCCGCGAACGGCGCGACGATCAACCCGATCAGCAACAGCAAATAGAGCGCTTTTCTTTGCATCATCGTTCCTTGCCGAAGAGGCCTGCGGGGCGGATCAGCAGCACGATCGCCATGATGACGAACACCACGGTCGCGGAGGCCTCCGGCCAGAACACGCGTGTGAAGCCCTCGATCACGCCAAGCAGCAGGCCCGTGAGGATCGAACCCATGATCGAGCCCATGCCGCCGATCACGACCACGGCGAACACGGTGATGATCATCGGCTGCCCCATGAGCGGCGACACCTGAATGACCGGCGCGGCCAGCACGCCCGCGAACGCCGCGAGCGCCACGCCGAAGCCGTAGGTCAGCGTGATCATCAGCGGCACGTTGATGCCGAACGCCTCGACGAGTTTCGGGTTTTCCGTGCCCGCGCGCAGATACGCGCCCAGCCGCGTTTTCTCGATCACGAACCACGTGGCGAAGCACACCGCGAGCGACGCCACCACGACCCACGCGCGATAGTTCGGCAAATACATGAAGCCGAGATTGGTCGCGCCAGAAAGCAGATCGGGCACGTCGTAAGGCTGACCCGAGGCGCCGTAAATCGAGCGGAACACGCCTTCGACCACCAGCGTCAAACCAAAAGTCAGCAGGAGTCCGTACAAATGATCGAGCCGATACAGCCAGCGCAGCATCGAACGTTCGATCACCATGCCGAACAGGCCCACCACGATGGGCGCGATCACGATCATCGCCCAGTACGGCAGGTTGAAATACGCGAGGCCCATCCACGTGAGCATCGCGCCCAGCATGAACAACGCGCCGTGCGCGAAGTTGATCACGTTGAGCATGCCGAAGATCACCGCGAGGCCGAGACTCAGGATCGCGTAGAACGATCCGTTCACGAGTCCGAGCAGCAACTGGCTCAGCATGGCCGGCAGCGGAATGCCAAAGATCGTCATGAAAGCCGCCATCTCCTCAAGATCGCATTCATACGGCAGGCGGCGCGGCCGCCCTCACCCATCGGGGCCGCCGCGCCGCCTGCCGCTCAAGCGTCGCCGCACTGACTCACTTCCAGAGCGCGCAGCGGCTTTCCTGCTTCGTCGTGTAAGCCTGTTCGCCCGGAATCGTCTGCACGATCTTGTAGTAGTCCCACGGCTTCTTCGACTCGGACGGCTTCTTCACCTCGACGAGATACATGTCGTGAATCAGCACGCCGTCCTGGCGGATATAGCCGCCCTTCGTGTAGAAGTCGTCGATCTTGGTCTTCTTGAGCTGCGCCATGACCTTGTCGGCGTCCGTCGAGCCCACCGCCTGCACCGCCTTCAGGTAGTTCGTGACGGCCGAGTAATCGGCGGCCTGAAGCTCGGACGGCATCTTCTTCGTCTGGTCGAAATAGCGCTGCGCCCACTTGCGCGTCGCGTCATTCTGATCCCAGTACCAGCCCGTCGTGAGCACGAGGCCTTGCGTGGTGTCGAGCCCGAGGCTGTGCACGTCGGGCAGGAACATCAGCAGCGCCGCGATCTTCATCGTCTTGGTGATGCCGAATTCCTTCGACGCCTTGATCGCGTTGACCGTGTCGCCGCCCGCGTTCGCGAGACCGAGAATCTGCGCCTTCGAAGCTTGCGCCTGCAACAGGAACGACGAGAAGTCCGAGGCCGAGAGCGGATGACGCACTTCGCCGAGCACCTGGCCGCCGTTCGCCTTCACGACGTCGGCGGTGTTCTTTTCCAGCGACTTGCCGAACGCGTAGTCGGCGGTCAGGAAGAACCACGTCTTGCCGCCCTGCTTGAGCACCGCGAGGCCCGTGCCCTTGGCGAGCGCGACCGTGTCGTAGCCGTAGTGCACCGTGTACGGCGTGCACTGCTCGTTGGTGAGCGCATCGGTGCCCGCGCCGGTGTTGAAGTAGACGCGCTTCTTCTCCAGCGCAACCTGATTCATCGACAGCGCCGTGGCCGAGTTCGTGCCGCCGAGCAGCATGTCGAGCCCGTCACGGTCCATCCATTCGCGCGCCTTCGACGCGGCGATGTCGGCCTTGTTCTGGTGATCCGCGTACATGATCTGGATCGGCTTGCCGTTGACCTTGCCGCCGAAGTCCGCGATCGCCATCTTGATCGCCGTGAGGCCGCCCTGGCCGTCGTCGTCCGCATAGAGGCCCGACATGTCGGTGATGAAGCCGATCTTCACCGCGTCGTCGGCAGCGTGCGCGCTGCCTGCTCCAAGCACCGCTGCGGCCGCCGTGGCGGCAAAGAGCGCCGCGAGCCGCGCGAACGGGGTCTTCTTCATTGCAGTCTCCTTCGTTGGTTGCGTTGTTATTCAGCGCTGCGGATCAAGCAAGAACCAAGAGATAAGCGACAAGGCAAACGGCCCGCGCGGCGCGTTCGGCACGCGCGCGAGACGGATCGAAACGGTCAGACTCCCAGCAGGTCGTGCAGCACGGGCATCTTGCTGTCGAGCTCGGCAACGCCGAAACGCTCGACGATGCGTCCGTGCTCCATCACGTAGAAACGGTCCGCGAGCGGCGCCGCGAAACGGAAGTTCTGCTCCACCATCACGATGGTGTAGCCGCGCGATTTCAGCGTGACGATCATGCGCGCGAGCGTCTGCACGATCACGGGCGCGAGACCTTCGGAGATCTCGTCGAGCAACAGCAGGTTCGCGCCGGTGCGCAGGATGCGCGCAACCGCGAGCATCTGCTGCTCGCCGCCCGAGAGCCGCGTGCCCTGGCTGTGACGACGTTCCGCGAGATTGGGAAACATCGTGTAGATCTCGTCGAGCGACATGCCCTGCGTGCCGCTTTTAGAGCCGCCTTTTACACCAATGGCGGGCGGCAACAGCAGGTTCTCCTCGCACGAGAGGCTCGCGAAGATGCCGCGCTCCTCGGGGCAATAACCGACGCCGCAATGCGCGATGCGATACGTCGGCATGTTGATGGTCTCGCGTCCGCCGATGCGGATGGAGCCCGTGCGCCGTCCCGTGAGGCCCATGATCGCGCGCAGCGTGGTCGTGCGCCCCGCGCCGTTGCGCCCGAGCAGCGTGACGACTTCGCCGCGCGCCACGTTGAGATCGACGCCATGCAGAATGTGCGATTCGCCGTACCACGTCTGCAGGCCCGCGATGTCCAGCGCGCTCTCGCCCGGCGGCGCGGCAAGGCTCGCGTCCTCGCCGCGTTGTTCGGTTACCGTGCTCATGCGTGCGCTCCCGCGAGCGCGGCGTCGGCGCTGCCCATATAGGCTTCGGCGACGAGCGGATTCTTCGACACTTCCGCGTAGCTGCCCTCGGCCAGCACCTCGCCGCGCTGAAGCACGGTGATGGTGTCGGAGATGCCCGCGATCACGTTCATGTTGTGCTCGACCATCAGGATCGTGCGGCCGGCCGAGACCTTTTTGATGAGCGCCGTCACGCGGTCCACGTCTTCGTGACCCATGCCTTGCGTGGGCTCGTCGAGCAGCATCAGTTCAGGTTCCATCGCGAGCGTGGTCGCGATTTCGAGCGCGCGCTTGCGGCCGTACGCGAGTTCGACGGTGGGCACGTCGGCGAAATCGGTGAGGCCGACCTGCGTGAGCAGATCCATCGCGCGGTCGTTGAGTTCGGCGAGCGAGCGCTCGCTTTTCCAGAAGTGATACGCGCTGCCGAGCGAACGCTGCAAGCCGATGCGCACGTTCTGCAAGGCCGTCAAATGCGGAAACACCGCGGAAATCTGGAACGAACGGATGATGCCGCGCCGCGCGATCTGCGCGGGCCGCTCGTGCGTGATGTCAATGCCGTTGAAAACGATGCGCCCCGCGCTCGGCACGAGGAATTTGGTGAGCAGATTGAAGCAGGTGGTCTTGCCCGCGCCGTTCGGTCCGATCAACGCGTGGATGGAGCCGCGGCACACGCGCAGGTTCACGCCGTTCACGGCCGTGAAGCCCTTGAACTGTTTCGTGAGGCCGCGCGTTTCCAGAATCGTGTCGCCGAGAATCATGTCCCCTTCCACGTGAAGTAAGGCGTAACACTTCAGATTGCGGGGCCCCGCACGACGTCTCGCGCGCCTCTTTTTTGCGCGTCATGTTGCGGCGCGCGCGTCGGCTGCTGTCGTTGCCCGCTGTACTAGTGAGCGCCATTGTCTCGCCAATGATGCAGCGCAATCATTGGGATTTGCACTTACGGGGGAATGACGATGCGCACCGATCTGCGACGCGCAATTTCGCACCAGATACGCGCATGTTCGCAGCAAGATGCGCGCACGTTCGACACACGGCGGTCTTGCGCCGGACGTGCGAAAACACGCACGCCGCGAAGGCGGCGCACGTCCTGGATAGTGGTCCGAAACACTTTCTTCTTACGTTGCCCGACGCAATTAAGCGCGCACTGAAGTGGGTGTTTCGAACCCTTTTCAAACCCTTTTCGAAGCTTTTTAAAACTGCGTTTTTACAACTGCGCTTTCACGCCGCCGCAACTGGCGCATGCAGCTCCGTTCGCACCGACACATGCGCGCCCGCACGACGATCCTCGCGCACCATTTCCGCGGCGCGCTCGGCGATCATCAGCGTCGGCGAATTCGTGTTGCCCGAGGTGATGAACGGCATCACCGACGCGTCGGCGACACGCAAACCTTCCACGCCACGCACGCGCAAACGCGCGTCGACGACGGCGTCGTCATCGTCGGCGCGGCCCATTCGGCAAGTGCCCACCGGATGAAAGATCGTCGTGCCGACATTACCCGCCGCTTCGCGCAATTCGCTTTCGCTCTGAAACGCGAGCCCCGGCAAGATCTCGTGCGGCTGATAGTGCGCGAGCGCCGGCGACGCCGCGATGCGCCGCGTGAGCCGCAACGCGTTCGCCGCCACGCGCAGGTCGTGTTCCGTCGAGAGATAGTTCGGCGCGATCACGGGCGCAACCGTCGGGTCCGCCGACGCCGCGTGAATGCTGCCGCGCGACGTGGGCCGCAGATTGCACACCGAAGCCGTGAACGCATTGAAGCGATGCAGCGGCTCGCCGAAGCGATCGAGCGACAAAGGCTGCACGTGATATTGCAGATCGGGCCGCGTGATGCCGGCGTCGGCCGCGTCCGACTTCGCGAATACGCCGAGTTGCGAAGGCGCCATCGACATCGGCCCGCTTTGCATCAGCGCATATTCCACGCCGATCATCAGCTTGCCCCACCAGTGCGCCGACGCGGTGTTGAGCGTGCGCACGCCATTCACGCGATACGCCATGCGCAGTTGCAGATGGTCCTGGAGATTCTCACCGACGCCGCGCAGATCCTGCACCACGTCCACGCCCAGTTGCGCGAGCCGCGCCGCCTGACCGACGCCCGAACGTTCGAGCAATTGCGGCGAATTCACCGCGCCCGAGCAGAGAATCACTTCGCAGCGCGCCCGCGCGCGATACGGCACGTCGCCGCGATACTCGACGCCCACACACCGCTTGCCTTCGAAGATCACACGCTCGGTCAGCGCGCCCGTGACCACGGTGAGATTGGGCCGCTTCATCGCCGCACGCAGGAACGCCTTCGACGCATTCCAGCGCACGCCGCGCTTCTGGTTCACATCGAAATAACCGACGCCTTCGTTGTTGCCGCGATTGAAATCGCTCGTCGCCGGAATGCCCTGCTCCTGCGCCGCCTGCGCGAAAGTTTCGAGAATCTTCCATTTGAGGCGCTGTTTCTCGACGCGCCATTCGCCGCCCGCGCCGTGAAATTCGTTCGCGCCGCCGTGGTAATCCTCGCTGCGTTTGAAGACGGGCAACACGGCGTCCCACGACCAGCCCGCGTCGCCGGTTTCGCGCGCCCAGCCGTCGTAATCCTCGCGCTGTCCGCGCATGTAGATCATGCCGTTGATCGACGACGATCCGCCGAGCACGCGCCCGCGCGGATACGACAACGCGCGCCCGTTGAGCCCTTTTTCCTCGACGGTTTTGTAGAGCCAGTCCGTGCGCGGATTGCCGATGCAATGCAGATAGCCGACCGGAATGTGTATCCAGTGATAGTCGTCCTTGCCGCCCGCCTCGATCAGCAACACCGAGACGTCCGCGTCCTGCGAAAGCCGGTTGGCGAGCACGCAGCCCGCCGTGCCCGCGCCGACGATCACGTAGTCGAACTCGCCTTCGAGCCGGCGCGCAGTCGATGCAGCGCCCGGCGTGTCGCTCAATGCCGCCATGACCGCCTCACTTCGCCACGGGCATGGTGAATTCCGCGCCCTTCGCGATGCTGTCCGGCCAGCGCTGCATGATGCTCTTGTAGCGCGTGTAGAAGCGCACGCCCTCTTCGCCATAGGCGTGATGATCGCCGAACAGCGAACGCTTCCAGCCGCCGAACGAATGCCACGCCATCGGCACCGGAATCGGCACGTTGATGCCCACCATGCCCACCTTGATCTGCCGCGAGAACGCGCGCGCCACGCCGCCGTCCGAGGTGAAGCACGACACGCCGTTCGCGAACTCGTGTGCGTTGATCAGTTCGACCGCGCTCGCGAAATCGGGCACGCGCACCACGCTCAGCACCGGCCCGAAAATCTCCTCGCGATAGATCGACATATCGGTTTTCACGTCGTCGAACAGCGTGCCGCCGAGGAAGAAACCGCGCTCGCGTTGCTGCACTTCGTGACCGCGTCCGTCCACGACGAGCTTCGCGCCCGCCGCCACGCCCGCATCGATATAGCCCTGCACTTTCGCGCGATGCGCGGCGGTCACGAGCGGCCCCATTTCCGAGGACTCGTTCATGCCGTCGCCGATCTTGAGCGCCTTCACGCGCGGCGTGAGACGCTCGATCAGTTCGTCGGCGATATGACCCACGGCGACCGCCACCGAAATCGCCATGCAGCGCTCGCCCGCCGAACCGTAGGCCGCGCCGATCAGCGCATCGACGGCCTGATCGAGATCGGCGTCCGGCATCACGACGAGATGATTCTTCGCGCCGCCGAGCGCCTGCACGCGCTTGCCGTGTTTCGTGCCTTCCGTGTAGATGTATTCGGCGATCGGCGTGGAGCCGACGAACGACAACGCGGCGATGTCCGGATGCGCGAGCAGCGCGTCGACGGCCACCTTGTCGCCGTGCACGACGTTGAACACGCCGTCGGGCAAACCCGCTTCGTGCAGCAGTTCGGCAAGCCGCAGCGACGCCGACGGATCGCGCTCCGACGGCTTGAGCACGAAGGTGTTGCCGCACGCGAGCGCGATCGGAAACATCCAGCACGGCACCATCATCGGAAAGTTGAACGGCGTGACGCCCGCGACCACGCCGAGCGGCTGGCGCAGATTCCAGTTGTCGATGCCGCCGCCGATCTGATCGGTGAAATCGGTCTTCAGCAGATTGGGAATGCCGCACGCGAATTCGACGATCTCGATGCCGCGCATCACCTCGCCTTTCGCATCGGAGAACACCTTGCCGTGCTCGCGCGTGATGAGTGCGGCCAGTTCGTCGTGATGCTGGTCGAGCAGATCCTTGAACTTGAAGAGAATGCGCGCGCGCTTGATGGGCGCCATCTCGCTCCACGCGGGAAACGCGGCGTGCGCGGCGGCCACGGCCGCATCGACTTCGGCCACGCTCGCAAGCGGCACGCGCGCGGCGACCTCGCCGGCGGCTGGATTGAAAACGTCCGCATAACGCCCGCTGGTGGCGTCGAGCGGCTTGCCGTTCACGTAGTGCGTCAAGGTGGCGGGCGTGCTGACGCCAGCCTCGCTTCGATGTGTCTCGCCCATGTTTGCCTCTTCGGTGGAGGTTGTTGTCTGCGCGCCGTGTCGGTGTTTCGCGCACGGCGGCTGAAATGCCGGCATTTAGCGTAATCGCGCGAGGCCGCGCCGATCCAATGATTAATCCTCAACAGCGATATAAGGCGAGTTAATATCAGTGGATGGACCTGACCTTGTTGCGGGCATTCGTGACGGTCGCGCGCGAGGGCAACCTCACGCGCGCGGCCACGCATCTGCATCTCACGCAGCCCGCGGTGAGCTTGCAGATCAAGCATCTGCAGGAGACGCTCGGCGTCACGCTGTTCACGCGCACCTCGCACGGCCTCGCACTCACGCGAGACGGTCAGGCGCTGCTGCCGCACGCCGAACGCGCGCTCAACGCGGCCGGCGACGTGCAGCGCGCCGCTGCTGCATTGCGGCATGAAGTGCGCGGGCGCTTACGCATCGGCACCATTCTCGATCCCGCATTCCTGCGTCTCGGCGGCTTTCTGCGGCAACTCGTGGAAACCTGGCCGCAGATCGAAACGGCGCTGCGGCATGGCATGTCGGGCTGGGTGCTCGATCAGGTGCGCGCGCGCGAACTCGACGTGGGCTATTACATCGGCCAGCCTGCGTCGCAATCCACGTCGCAAGCCGGCGCCGATTCCGAGACCTTCCACACGCTCACGCTGACGCATTTCCAGTATCGCGTGCTCGCGCCCGCGGGCTGGAAGGAGCGCGTGAAGGATGCGCGCGACTGGCGCGCGCTCGCCGCGTTGCCGTGGATCTGGACGCCGCCCGCGTCGGCGCATAACCGGCTGCTCTCGGGCCTGTTCGAAGCCGCGCAGGCGAAGCCGGTCAAGGTCGCGGAAGTAGATCAGGAACCGTCGATGCTCGATCTCGTGAAGTCGGGCGTGGGCCTCACGCTCGCGCGCGACGCGACCGCCATCGCCGAAGCGCATGCGCACGGGCTGACCATCGTCGAAGGCGTGACGGTGCCGACCGAACTCACCTTCATCACGCTCGCCGCACGCCGCGACGAGCCGGTCATCGCGGCGGCGCTCAAGTCGATCGAAACGCAGTGGGGTTTGTAAGCTCGCGAGCCGCGAGTGCCGCAACGCGATATGAGCCGCGCTCATGACGAGTGCGATTTCACACGGCCGGTTCATCCGACGAATCGATCGAAGACGCATCGACGCACGCCGACTTGAGCGGATGTAACAGCGCGGTCACGCAAGTTTTGCTAGATTCGACCTTCGCCCCGCGTTTTTGCACTCGACGCGAGGCGTTCGAGCCTCGCCCATCGTTCCCTCGTTCCACAGGAGCTTGCATGGCCCGCAACATCGAAATCAAAGCCCGCGCCCGTCAGTTCGACGCCCTGCGCGAGCGCGCCGCCCAGCTCGCCACCGATGCGCCGCTGATCTTTCGCCAGCAGGACTTCTTCTACGACGTGCCGCGCGGCCGCCTGAAGCTGCGCCAGTTCGACGACGGCACGCCGCCCGAGCTGATCTTCTACCAGCGCGACGACCGCGACGGCCCCAAGGCCTCGTACTACACGCGCAGCCCCGTGACGAACGCCGAAGCGATGCACTCGCTGCTGGCCACGGCGCTGACCACGCGCGGCATCGTGTCGAAGGAGCGCCATGTCTATCTCGCGGGGCGCACGCGCATTCATCTGGACCGCGTGGACGGTCTCGGCGACTTCGTCGAGCTGGAAGTGGTGCTCGCGCCCGACGACGACGAGCAAGGCGGCGAAGCCGAAGCGCACGCCGTGTTCAAGCAACTGGGCGTGGACGAGAGCGACCTCGTGGCCGTGGCCTACGTCGATCTGCTCAATACGCCTGCGCAGGCGGCCTGACGAGCCTCGATGCACGCCGCGCGCGGACGCCCTTCAAGGCGCCGCCGCGCCCGGCTCCAGATGCCCGAGCGGCAGCGGGCCGTTGCGCTTGAACGTCGTGAGCACGATGTTCGAGCGCACGCTGTCCACGCCGGGCACGCGCATCAGCTTCTTCATCACGAACGACGACAGCGCGTTCAGATCCGGCGCCACGATCCGCAGCAGATAATCGGCGTCGCCCACCACCGCGTGACATTCGAGCACTTCCGGCAGCACGTCGATCTGCTGCTGGAACTGCTCGATGATCGAATCGCCGTGGTGCTTGAGCTTCAGGCTCGTGAACGCCGTCACGCCCAGCCCGAGCTTCTCGGGCCGCAGCACGACCCGATAGCCGTCGATCACGCCCGACGCCTCCAGCCGCTGTAGACGCCGGCCGATCTGCGACGGCGACAACGGCACCTGCTCGCCCAGTTGCTGATGCGTGGCGCGGCCGAAGCGCTGCAAGACGTCGAGTAGCGCGAGATCGAAGTGATCGAGTTCCAGCATGAATGAATCCTGCATTGATTGACTGATTGATGCAGGATTATTGCATATCAAGGTGAAACAACACCGATTTTGCGCGCATGCCGCGTGTGCTCCGCTTTACACTGGTGCGTCAGCAAGCACATTGAAAGGAGCATCACGCACATGGCCGCCGCCGCAACCGCGAAACTGCAGGAGCAGTTCGACGCGGGCCTGGAAACCCGCCCCGATTTCACCATCGACCAGCCGCTCGAACGCTACGGCTCAGTCGATCACGCGGTGTGGGACCAGCTTTATCGGCGGCAAATGGCGCTGCTCGAGGGCCGCGCCGCCGACGCCTTCATCGAGGGCGCACGCCGTATCGGCCTGAACGTGGCGCACGTGCCGTCGTTCGAGGCCGTCAGCGAGCGACTGATGGCCGCCACGGGCTGGCGCATTGTCGCCGTGCCGGGTCTGGTGCCGGATCGTATTTTCTTCGAACATCTCGCGAACCGCCGCTTTCCGGTGACGTGGTGGATGCGCCGCCCCGATCAGCTCGACTATCTGCAGGAACCGGACTGCTTCCACGATCTGTTCGGTCACGTGCCGCTGCTCACCGATCCGGTTTTCGCCGATGCGATCGAGGCCTACGGACGCGCCGCGCTGGCCGTCGACGAACGCGCGCTGCCGCTGCTCGCGCGCCTTTACTGGTACACGGTCGAATTCGGCCTGATGCGCGACGCGAGCGCGACGCACGGCGTGAAGATCTACGGCGCGGGCATCGTCTCCAGCAAGGGCGAATCGCTCTATAGCGTGGAAAGCGCGGCGCCCAACCGGCTCGGCTTCGATCTCGACCGGGTGCTGCGCACGCGCTATCGCATCGACACGTTCCAGAAGACCTATTTCGTGATCGACTCGTTCGCGCAGTTGTTCGACGCGCTGGGCGCGGGCATTGCGGCACGCCTGAGCGACACGGCCGCGCTGATCGCTACCGTGCCTCACGCGGCCGGCGACGTGCTGCACAGCGACACGATCTACACGCGCGGCACGCGCGAAGGCTGGCTCGACGACGGCGACGTCTGAGTGTGCAGCGCCGCATGACGTGCGGCGCGCCTGCTGATTGCCGGCTGCTTATATCGCTGCTCTTCTCTCCCGACGCGACATCCCGGCACGCTCGCACGCTGCCGGGCTCGCTCGCACGCGCCGCGCATCCGTGGAAAAATGGATTGGCGCATTTCCGCACAACACAGTTCAAACAGGTGCCACGATGATCAACCGACTCACATCCGAAGAGCGCGCCACGCAACTCGCCGGTCTGCATGGCTGGCAGGCCGTCGCGGGCCGCGACGCCATCCAGCGTCAATTCCGTTTCGCCGACTTCAACGAGGCTTTCGGCTTCATGACGCGCGTCGCGATCAAGGCCCAGGAGATGGATCACCATCCCGAATGGTTCAACGTCTATAACCGCGTGGAAATCACGCTCTCGACGCACGAGGCCGACGGCCTCACCGAACGCGACATCGCGCTCGCGCGTTTTATCGATTCGATCGCGCCGGGACCGCTGTCGGCGTGAGGCCGCGCGTTCAGTACGCGCAGTGCATGAGACAGGCCTGGAATCGTCCTGGGAAAGTCCCGGATACGAATCAGGTAAACGCATTGTGCGTATCGCGCGTTAGTAAGAGGTGAGCACGACGCGCAACAGGCAAAACCACTGCAATGAAAGCATAATGCAGGGTATCAGGCGTCCAAACCTTCAGCTTTGAAGGCCATTCTTGAGGGACACGTAAGACTCCCAGGCAGCACGCGCGATGGGGTCCAAACGTTCCGGTGAGAAGACGTTCTGACGCTGTACAATCAGCAGCGCATACGGCCTGGAGAGCGCGCTTGCCTCCTTGCACAACGCGAGTTCGTCGCCGCTCGAAGGCGAACGGTTGCGCCAGAAGTTGATTGCGGCTTCGAGTTCGGTGATCGAAATATCGGACATGGAGTCGTGACCGTGCAACCGTCGCACGCGGTGCCGCTCAGTCGCTGTGCTTTTGAACCAAGCGGCGCTTTGCGAACTGCGTGCCTGAACGCTAAACCCATTGTACTTGAGCGAAATCCATGCGACTCCTTCTGATCGAAGACGACCGCCCCATCGCACGCGGTATCCAGTCCAGCCTCGAACAAGCCGGCTTCACGGTCGACATGGTCCACGACGGCATCTTCGCCGAACAGGCACTCACGCAGAATCGCCATGAGCTCGTGATCCTCGATCTGGGCTTGCCCGGCATCGACGGCATGACGCTGCTCTCGCGCTTCCGTCAAAGCAACCGTCACACGCCGGTGATCGTCCTCACCGCGCGCGACGAGCTGAACGACCGCGTGCAAGGCCTCAATTCGGGCGCCGACGACTACATGCTCAAGCCGTTCGAGCCCGCCGAACTCGAAGCGCGTATTCGCGCCGTGATGCGTCGCAGCGGCCCGCACGGCGACGTGCCGCGTCCTGAAGTGTCGCTCGGCGGCGTGCGCCTCTCGGGCGTCGATCGCCGCATCTTCAACGACGACAAGCCGCTCGAACTCTCGCCGCGCGAATTCGCCGTGCTCGAAATGCTGCTGCTGCGTCATGGCCGCGTCGTGAGCAAGGCGCAACTGCAGGATCACCTCACGCACTTCGGCGGCGATCTCGGCGACACCGCGATCGAAGTCTACGTGCACCGCGTGCGCAAGAAGCTCGAAAACTGCCGTGTCGAGATCGTCACGGTGCGCGGTTTCGGCTATCTGCTGCAGGAAATCCGCCAGGCCGCCTGAGGCCAGCCCCCGAAAGACGCGGCGCCGCAAACTACTGCACGCCGCGTTTTTTTACGGCCATAATCGGCAGGTATCCTGATTGTTTTGGCCAGCGCGCCGGTTGTTAGACTGCCTGGTGCGCCACGGCTCGCGCACGTCCCGCCATGGCCCGCCGCCTGCCCGGTAATTGGGCGCGCTGGTCCGACTCTGCCGCTTGCCGCCACACCCGCGTAAAATGGTCCGGGACTGCCCGTCGCGCCCCACGCGCCGCGCCTGTGAGACCCCTTTCGCCCGAACCGATCATGTCCCTTCCGGCCGCAACGAGCCTGCGGCGTACGCTGCTGCGGCGCCTCGCCGCCCCACTTTCGCTGCTCGCGTTGATGAGCGGCCTGATCGCCTATTGGCTCGCGTGGCAGTACACGCAGCACGTGGTCGACCGCTCGCTCGCCGACCTGGCCACCGCGATCTCCAAACAGATCCAGATCGCCGGTCCCGAAGCGCCCGTCACAGTGCCGCCGCTCGCGCAGGCCATGTTCTCCGATCCGGTCGAGCACCTCGTCTACCGCATCAGCAACGGCGAAACCGAAATCGCCGGCGATCACGATCTGCCGCTGCAAGGCACCAACGTGCGCCGCATGCACTACGCGTACGTGTTCGAGACCGTTTATCACGGCGTGAGCGTGCGCGTCGCGCAGGTACGCGTGCCGCAGCCCACCGGCAATCCGATCGTGGTCGAAGTCGGCCAGCCCGTGCATCATCGCTTCCGCATCGCCGCCGAGTTCCTCGTCGCGATCATGATGCCGCTGCTGCTCCTGCTGCTCGCGGGCTGGGTGATCGTGTGGCGCGTGGTGAACCAGCAGCTCAATCCGCTGACCGATCTCGCCGATTCGCTCAACCGCCAGACGCACACCTCGCTCGAACCCGTCGACGAGACCTTCGTGCCCGTCGAGATCCGTCCGCTCACGGGCGCGCTGAACGCCCTGCTCGGCCGCCTGAAGACCGCGCTCGAAGGCCAGCGCAAATTCATCGCCGACGCCGCGCATCAGCTGCGCACGCCGCTGACCGCCGTGAAGCTGCACGCCGAACAGGCCGTCAACGCGCGCGAGCCGCAAAAGGTCAGCGACGCCGTGCGCGAGTTGCGCGCCGCCGCAGACCGCGCGGTGCGGCTCTCGAATCAGCTGCTCTCGCTGGCGCGCGCGGAGCCGGGCGAACAGGCGGCGCGTTTCGTCGATATCGACATGGCCGCGCTCGCGTTCGAAACCGGCGCCGAGTGGGTGCCGCGCGCGCTCGCGAGCCACGTCGACCTCGGCTTCCAGCGTCTCGACGATCCGGAGAACGACACGCCGCTGATGGTGCGCGGCAATCCCGTGTTGCTGCACGAAGTGATCGCCAATCTGCTCGACAACGCGCTCAAATATCTGCCGCCCGCGCGCCCCGATGGCGGCCGCATCACGGTCACCGTTTCGCAGACGCTCGCCGAAGGTTTGCCGATGGCGGAAATCATCGTCGAGGACAACGGCCGCGGCGTGCCGAACGCGCAGCAAGCCGATCTGTTCAAGCGCTTCTTCCGCGGCGACGGTCAGAGCGAAAGCGGCGTCGATAGCGGCGCGGGTCTCGGCCTCGCGATCGTGCACGACATCATGTCGCTGCATCGCGGCAGCGTGCATTACGAAGATGCGCCCGAAGGCGGCGCGCGGTTCATCGTGCGCGTGCCGCTCGTGAACCGCCGCATCGTGAGCGGCGAACCTGCGCAGCGCCTCGGTGCGCCGCAAGCCTCTCAACTCGCCGACGAACGCGGTGCACACAATCTCGCGCACGACGCCAGGAACGACAGCGCGCCGGCGTCCGCGAACAAACCCGCGCACGATGCGCCCGTCGATCTGTAGAGATCCGCAGACGGCGCACACACATCGCACGCATCGAAAACAACAAGGGCCGCATAAGCGGCCCTTGTTCATTGCATCTGCGTCGTGTCGCGACCATGCGTTGCACGCACCGCCGCTCGCGTCAGATTCACTTCGCGTTCACTTCTTTTTCTTGCCCTTCGACTTCTTGCCGCCCTTCTCTTCTTCGGGCGGCGCGAGCATCGTGCCGCGACACTTGCGCGCGCCGCAGCGGCATTCGTATTCGCGCTTGAGCTTCTTGGTCTGCTTCGCGTCGATCACGAGACCATAGTCGTAGAACAGCTCCTCGCCGCCGTCGATTTCGCGCAGCGCGTGAATGTACACGTGCCCGTCGATCTCTTCGGCTTCGCAGTTCGGCGCGCACGAATGATTGATCCAGCGCGCGCTGTTGCCGTTCACCTTGCCGTCGATCACGTCGCCGTCATCGAGCGCGAAATAGAAGGTGTGATTCGGCTCGTCGGGATTGTGCGGATGACGGCGCAGCGCCTCTTTCCACGAAATGCGCTCGCCCTTGTATTCGATCAGACGCTCGCCAGCCGCGATCGGACCAACCGCAAATACGCCCTTGCCGTGTACGCCCGACTGGCGCACGACGATCCTGCGTACACTCATTGATAAATCCTTGTGAAGTACTGGGGAGACGTTTCCCGCTCGCGGCATTCGCTGCCCGGCGCGTGCGTCCTGCGTTGAAGCGCGCGTGCGATTCAAGGCAATCGACATGCAACGCCAGGCAAAGCAATGTGCGCTTCAACGTGAATGCGGCGCCTTGTCGGCGCCGCGCTCGTGAACACGCTGCGTGGATCTCGAACATCGATCCGGATCGCCAGGCGCGTCACATCTGGAATCGTACACGTTCGCGGCGCCTTCGTTCAACCCGTACGCCGCATAGAGACTCAACGTTGACCGAGCGACGTCTCGCCGAACAGGTGTTTCTGGTCGCGCGGCTGCGAGCGCCAGTACTGCGGCGGCGCGCTCACCGTTGCGCCGAGTTGCGCGGCGGCGTGCCACGGCCAGCGCGGATCGTAGAGCATCGCGCGCGCCATCGCGATCATGTCGGCTTCGCCATCTTCGACGATCTGGTTCGCCTGCAACGGATCGGTGATGAGACCCACGGCGATCGTATTCATGCCGGTCTCCTGCTTCACCTTGCGCGCGAACGGCACCTGATAACCGGGCTCAAGCGGAATCTTCTGCAACGGCGACACGCCGCCCGTCGACACGTCGATCCAGTCGCAGCCGCGCGCTTTGAGCGCCTGCGCGAACACGACCGTTTCTTCCGGCGTCCAGCCGCCTTCGACCCAATCGGTCGCCGACACGCGCACGCCGACCGGACGATCTTCCGGAAACACCGCGCGCACCGCGTCGAATACTTCGAGCGGGAAACGCATGCGGTTTTCGAGCGAGCCGCCGTATTCGTCGTTGCGCTGATTCGCGATCGGCGAGAGGAACTGATGCAGCAGATAGCCGTGCGCCGCGTGCACTTCGAGCGCGTCGATACCGAGTCGCGCGGCACGGCGCGCCGTCGCCACGAAGGCTTCCTTCACGCGCAGCAGGCCCGCGACATCGAGCGCGAGCGGCGGCGTTTCGTCGGCCTTGTGCGGCAGCGCCGAGGGCGCTTGCGGCAACCATCCGCCATCGGCGACCGAAATCAGCTGGCCGCCTTCCCAGGGCACATGGCTCGATGCCTTGCGGCCCGCGTGCGAGATCTGCATGGCGATGCGAATCGGCGAATGGCGAAGGATGGCGGCGATCACCGGTTCGAGCGCGGCTTCGGTGGCGTCGTCCCAGAGTCCGAGATCGCCGGGCGTGATGCGGCCGATGGGCTCGACGGACGTGGCTTCGATGCACAGCATGCCCGCGCCCGACAGCGCGAGATGGCCGAGGTGAATCATGTGCCAGTCGTTTGCTTCGCCGCGCTCGGCGGAGTACTGACACATCGGCGACACGACGATGCGGTTCGCGAGCGTCACGCCACGCAGCGCGAACGGTGTGAAGAGCTTGCTCATGGGGATGGCGCGCAGGAGGATGAGGAGCGTTCGAGAATAGCACGCGTCTTTTTTCGGCGCTGGCTACTGCGAAACGAAACGAAACGCGCGCGCGCAGGCGCGGCAAGCACGCGAACGCGGCAGCGCGTCAGTCTGGCCGCGCGAATCCGGCGGCCGTGACGGCGTCGCTCGAGTCTTGCGGATCAGGGCTGCTTCGCGGCGGCGAGTTTGTCGACGGCGTCGAGCCACTCGTGCAGCATGCGGCTCGCTTGCGTTTCGAGTGTCGGCGCGTGATGCGCCGTCTGCGCGCGCAGCGCATTGACGTCGACGCCCGCCGAGGCAATCTCGGCGGCATGACCGATCAACCAGGGCTCGAAGCGGTCGGCGCGCACTTCGGGATGACATTGCAGACCGAGCACGTGCTCGCCCCACGCGAACGCCTGGTTCTCGCACAGCGGCGTGGACGCGAGACGCGTCGCGCCTTGTGGCAGATCGAAGGTGTCGCCGTGCCAGTGCAGCATCGAGGTCGCCGCGCCGTCCAGATGACGCAGCGGCGAAGCGCGGCCGGCGTCGGTGAGCGTGAGCGGCGTCCAGCCGATTTCCTGCTGACCCGAAGCGTAGACGCGCGCGCCGAGCACGCGCGCGATCAGCTGCGCGCCGAGGCAGACGCCGAGCGTCGGCAAACCGGCGGCAATGCGCTTTTCGATCAGCGCGGCAAGCGGAGCGAGGGTGGGATAGCGTGCGTCGTCGCACGCATTGATCGGGCCGCCGAGTATCACCATCAGCGACGGCGAAACGGGATTGAGCGCGGCCACGCGGGCGAAGCCGACATCGACATAACGCACGGGACGCCCGCGGTCGCCGAACACGCGCTCGAAGCTGCCGAGGTCTTCGAAATAGACGTGACGTACGGCCAAAACCTCGCGATTCATCGACAAATCCCTGGGTCAGCTACACAATCCGGCGCGCGGCGCGCACGCCGGAACACGCCAGCACCACGCCTTGGCGCATGAACGCACAAGCGTACACACGCGGCGTGACAAGGTGAACGGGGACAGGCAGAAAAAGCGCGAGGCCGAAGCCCGGCGCCGATCGCGGACGCGCCGTGCGGCCGCCGCGATCGAGGCGGCCGGTACGGTCGAGCCCGCACCCGCCACGGGCCGCCCTCGCTCGGGCGGCCATCCGGCATCAAGCCGCGAAGATCTTCCAGTTTTTCTTCTGGGTCGTCGCATCGGCCTGTTCGTACACCGAGCAATCGAGACGCAGATCGGTGTCCGACATGTCGATGTTCAGTGCCGTGCAGTGATGCGGCGTCTTCTTCGGGTTCTTGCTCGGCTCGAAGTGCGAGCACGAGAGACACATGCGGTGCTGCGGCATCGTGTCCTGGGCTTCGAGCACATAGACCGTCTTCAGCAGCGTGCGGTAGAGCGCCGACTGCTCTTCGGCCTTGAGGCCGCCGACTGCCTTCGAGAGGAAATCAGGCCATTGCGCGGCCTTCTTCGCAGCCGTACGGCCACGCGAGGTCAAGCGCACTGCGAGTGCGCGGCCGTCGTCGAGCGCACGGCGCTTTTCGACGAGACCCTTGGTTTCGAGCGTGCTCACCGCATCGCTGGTGGTCGCTGCGGTCAGCGCCGTTTCACGGGCGATCTCGCCGAGGCGCATCGGCCCTTTACGCTGCATCAGCAGCACGAGAATTTCGCCCTGGGTCGGCGTGAGTCCTGCCCCTTCGGCCCAGTCCCACGCCTGGCTCCGCATAGCCGTGCTAAGTCGCAGCAGGCTATGGGTCACCCGCCCGGCTGCCTGCTCTCCGTATACGCCTTCGCTCATAGTCTTTCGCTGGTTATAGGCAGCTTGCGCTGCATCGTCAGCCGTCGATCATGCCGACGGCCTTGTGGGAACTTTGCGTTCGATCCCGAGGAATCGAGCACACCATCTCAAAAATTTCCTGCTTCGCATGCGCTGGAATCAGACCAAGCCACATCGCACACAGTCATTCATTCTCACCAATCGCTCTCCCAGGCATCCTTCGTATCCCCGGTCCTGCGCGGCAAACCGACATTCTATGCGAGAGTGGCGAATCGCACAGCTAACTTATCCAACGCGAATTGTGGATAACCCGTTGGTAACTGCGCCAATACTATGTGGGCGAATTCTTGATAACGCGCAATACCTCTGAAATCAAGGCCTGGTTCACCTGAATTTCGCCGCTGTGCGTCAGCGGAATTCGTCGCTCCCGGCCAGGTTTTCCCCGACTTTTCCCTGACTTTTCCTTTCCGCAGGCCGTTGAGTTTTCAGGCATTTTTCACGTTACCCACAGGCCGCACCCTCACACGTCAACTACTATCGGCCATTCAGCGGCAAAGATCAAAAAAAAGTAAGAACCCCCTGGTATCTTGCAACGAGCAAAAATATTTTTTACGGTATCTAACGCAATGCCGACTAACCGTTCCGAACGCAGGAACTCACGGCCTGCGCATTCGCCGTATATCGGCCGAATCACGCTACGTCAGACCAGAAAGCAAAAAGGGCAGCCCGTGGGCTGCCCTTTTTTTCGCGCCTGACACGCGTCTCGTGCGTTAAGCGCGTCAGGCGCGAGTCCGGCCTCGCCTACGCTCGCCAGCGCAGACACTGCTGCCGCACCGCTTCGTGCAGCGACTTTTCTTCGGCAACCACGCCGCGCAGCCAGGTCGCGTCGTTGGTCTGCGCCCGCGCGATGGTGCCGATTTCGGTCAGCGCGCGCATCGAGCCCAGTGCCTCGCCGTGCGGCGCGATGGTCTCCAGCGTCGCGAGGATGTCCTCGGAGATGGTGCGGCGCTCGCCCGTCTGCGGATCGACGCAGGTGCCGCCCAGACCGAAACGGCACGCCTGGAAACGGTTGAACGTGTAGACGAGGTAATCGTCCTCGAGCGGCTGGATCGGGCGGTCGGTCAGCAGATGGCGCGCGAGCGTCTGGATGTAGCAGGCAATCGCGGCCGCGCGCTCGACCGACAGCGGCGTGTCCATCACGCGCACCTCGATCGTGCCGAAACCGGGCTTCGGGCGAATGTCCCAGTAGAAGTCTTTCATGCTGTTGACGACGCCCGTGTGCACCATCTTCGAGAAGTACTCCTTGAACTCCTCCCAGCTCAGCACGAACGGCGCGCGGCCCGACAGCGGAAACGCGAACACGGAATTCAGGCGTGCCGAGTGAAATCCGGTGTCGACGCCCTGCACGTACGGCGACGAAGCCGACAGCGCAATGAAATGCGGGATATAGCGCGACAGCGAATGCAGCAGGAACAGCGCGCTGTCCGCGTCCGGGCAGCCGATGTGCACGTGCTGGCCGAACACCGTGAACTGCTTCGCCAGATATCCGTAGAGCTCCGAAAGGTATTGAAAGCGCGGCGTATCGACGATGCGGCGATCGCTCCATTGCTGGAACGCGTGTGTGCCGCCGCCGCACAGGCCGACGTTCAGCCGGTCGGCGGCCGTGACCAGCACGTCGCGGATGCGGCGCAGATCGGCGACCGCCTGCTCGTGCGACGTGCAGATGCCGGTCGACAGCTCGATCATGCTTTCGGTGATTTCGGGCGTGATATTGCCGGGAATCTCCTGATCCTTGATGAGGCGCATGAGATCGCTGCCCGCCTTGGTCAGATCGTAATCGTGCGTGTTGACGATCTGCATTTCGAGTTCGATGCCGAAGGTGAACGGCTTCGAATCGACAAAAGTTTCCAGTGACATGACGTCCCCTCTTTCGGCCACGCCGCGCTGCGCGTCTCGACTGACGAGGCGCGCGCGGCGGGCGGTGTTACGGTGCGGCGGCGGACCGGCGCGCCGGATCGTTCAGATGTTTGAAATCCGGCGCGCGCGGCGGCCACGCCGCTCGAATCATTCTTCGCCGCGTTCGCCGACGAGCGCGAGCGCGCGATAGACGAGCCACGGCCCGACCAGTTGCAGCACGACGATTGCGCACATCATGATCGCGCGCAGACGCGGATCGAACGACGGATACAGATCGTAGGTGTCCTCGACGAGCAGCAGCGCGAGCGCCGACATTGGCGTGAGCGCCACGCCGAGCGCCACGCCCTGCTTCCATTCGAGTCCGCTCGGCCGCGCAAAGATCAGCGCACCGATCATTTTGCCGACGAAGCGCGCGACGATCAGCCCGGCCGCGGCCGCACCGCCGACGAGAATGTCGTGCCATTCGAAAGTGGTCATCGTGAGCACGAACAGAATCACGGTGAGCAGCCATCCGGCCGTGCCGAAATGTTGCGGCCACAATTGCGGACGCACTTCGAGATTCTTCACGATGATGCCGGCGGCCAGCAGGCTCAGGATCGTCGAGAGCTTGAGCAGATGCGCGACCGCGATCGCGAGCAGCACGAGGCCGAACAGCGCGACGAACGAATGCTCGTCCTGCGGACTCAGGCGTCGATAGAACAACGTACAGGCGCGCGCGAGCACATACGCGACCACGATCGAGCCGATCAGCAGATACAGCGGCTGGATGATCGTGGCGAACACGTTGCCGTAGATCTCCTGATGCAGCCAGCTCGACGCGAGCTTTTCGACCACCACGGCGTACATGCTGTTGAGCGCCGTGAGCGTGAGCAGACGTTGCGTGACCTGGCCTTCGGCGCGCAGTTCGGTTTTCAGCTGGATCACCATTGCCGGCGACGTCGCCATGGCGATCGACGCCACCACGATCGCCACCATCGCCGGCACCGAAAGAAACAGCAGCACGACGAGCACGAGCACGAACGTGAGCGAGGCTTCGGCGAGACTCGACAGAATGATCCAGGGATTGCGGCGGATCCAGCGCAGGTCGAGACGGCTGCCGAGTTCGAACAGCAGCAGACCGAGCGCGACATCGAGCAGCGGCCGCGCGGCCATGGCCGTATCGACGTCGATGACGCCAAAACCCGCCGCGCCCGCGATCAGGCCAATGATGGCGTAGCCCGAAATGCGCGGGAGCCGCCAGGCGCGATAGCAGAGTTCGCCGAACAGACCGGCAGCGAGCAGCGCGAGGCCTGCCCAGAAAATGCCGTCTGGCTGCAAGGGCCAGTCGGGAAAGAACGAAAACGCCGACTTCATCGTGGAGGCTTCTCCTTTGGCAGAAGACAAACCGGCTGTCCGACGTCGAGATGCATCAACGCATCCGCTCGATGCTGCACAGGGCGCGACTGCGACTGGCGCGTGCGGCCAGGCAGACAGGCAAGCCGCGTGCCGCACCTCGCATGGCCCGGCGGCAGCCATGCACGACGCATTGCGGGCGAGCGCCGCGCCCACGCCATCATGCCCGGCGGCACCGACTCCTGCACGGGGCGCGCAGGCGCGCAGCCAGACAAGGCAGCGGCCAGGGACGACGAACGGCGACGGGAAACTCAGCACCGGTGCCGCTTGCGCGGCGAACAGCCGGTACGGGCGCATTCGTGTGGAAGTCAGCGCCCGCGTTGGATGGACCGGACGCTGCGGGCCTGCCTGAACTCAGATTCAGGCGGGGCGGCATCCGTTCCGTGGAAAGCGTCGGCCGTCTTGCGCGGCGTGTAACGCGGAAATGAACGGCGATTGTGCCATAGCTTTTTTGCAATTGTCCCCGCCTGGCGGCAAAGGATCACGAAGGCGGTAATTGCGTCCGTAATCGCCGAGCTTTCACGACGATAAGGAAAAAATGACCGTCGCGGCCGGAACGGCCCAGACGGCGCGCAAGCGCCGCAGGCGTCCGGCTCGTCCGATGGCGATGGCGCTAGCCTCGGGTTTACGGTTTACCGTATGTATACGTAGTAGAAGTTAACAAAGGGGGCATTTTCCTGTGGATAACCCCTGTATACCTATGTGAATCATTGGCTTGGCGTCCGCACAACCGGATGCACAGCTTGTGCGGTGACGACCGGCAACAAAGAACAACTTTTTTGGGTCGCGAAAAAGTCGCCGAGTTACCCCGTTTACGTCCACATCGTGTCCCTGCGGAACTTACCCACAATCCGCGCGCTTATCCACAGGCTGGCGTGAATAACTGTATTGGTCGCCTAAGCAGTGAGCAGGCGCGCTGTGTTGGCGTCGATCAGAGCGCGCGCTGGCGCAAGGCGCGCTGAAGAAAGCGTGCCGGATCGAGGTGCTCGGCCAGTTCGCGCTCGATCGGCCAGGGTTCGCCCTCGATCTGCGACGCGATCAGTTCCGCGCCGAGCGCCGCCCAGACGAGTCCGCGCGAACCGAACGCGAAAGCGCCGTAAAGCCCCGGCGTGCGCGGGAGATCGAGCGGCCAGGCGCCGGAGAGACGTTGGGCGTCGTGGCGGGCGGCGTGTTCGTCGCCGAGCTGGCCGATCATCGGCAGGCGGTCGCTGGTCACGCAGCGCAGCGCCACGCGGCCGCGCCAGGTTTGATCCGATGTCGATGTGCCGGGCTTCGAAGCCTCGGCGGCGCGCAAGGCGTCGAGCGCGGGCAGCATCTGCGCGACGCGTTCGATGTTTTCCGTGTGGCCGTCCGCGCGCAGCGCCGTATCGGTGTCGTCGACTTCGTAGGTGGCGCCGACGAGCGTCACGTCGTCGGGCAGCGGCACGGCATAACCGTCGCCGATCACGGGCACGCGCAGGGACGCGAGCGGGCTGGCGTCGAGCAGCGTGAGCTGGCCGCGCACGTTGCGCGTCGGCGCGAAGTCGAGCGCGGCGGCGCGCGAGGCGTCGTGCGCATTGGCGAAAACGACGACGCCTGCCTGCGTAACGAGCGCATCCGCATCGTCGTAGATACGCCAGACTCCCGCGTCGTCATCCCGCTCGATGCGCCCGACGGACACGCCATAACGCACGTCGATCTGCGCGCCCGGCAGCGCACGCGCCGCGGCGATCTGCGCGCGGCACAGCGAAGCCGGATCGATCGCGCCGCCGAGCGGATAAAACCAGCCGCCCTGCGCGAGCGGCGTGCCGGCAATCGCTTCGGCTTCGGCTTGCGAAACGCCGCGCACGAATTGATCGGGATAACCAAACGATTCGAGCGCTGCGGCCACGGCTTGCGCTTCGTCGTCGGTGGCCAGATGCAGCAAGCCGGTGTGCGAGCGCGTCGGCGCGTGACCCGCCGCATCGAGCGCGGCCCAGCGTTGCAGCGCATAGAAAAAGCCCGCGCGCGTGATGCGCGAGGCGCTGCTGTCGTCGCGCGAAATGAGCGGATGGAACACGCCGGCGGGATTGCCCGACGCCTCGCGCGCGGGTTCGGCGTGGCGCTCGATCAGCGTGACGCGCCAGCCGCGTGCGGCGAGCCGTTCGACGAGCGCGCTGCCCGCGAGGCCCGCGCCGATTACCACCGCATGACGTTCGCCGACCGCGACGGGCAGCGGCGGTTCGTGTCGACGCACGCGCCAGCGCGGCGCGAAGCGGCCCGTCAGCATCGTCCATTTGCCTGCGAAACCCGCTTCCCGGCGGTATTCGAAACCGCTCTGCTCCAGCGCGCGTTTGACGTCGCCGGCGCTGCTCCAGGTGGCGATCGTGCAGTCCACGCCCGCCACGCGCGCGAGCGCCTTGAAGATGGGCAGCGACCACAGTTCGGGATTTTTCGCGGGCGCGAAACCGTCGAGATAGATCGCGTCGGCGCGTAACCACAGTTTGGGCAGCGTCTCGAGCGCGTCGCCGAATGCGAGCGTGAGCGTCACGCGGCCGCCTTCGAATTCGAGCCGATGCGTGCCGGGCATGAGCATCGGCCAGGCGTCGGCGAGTTGCCGGGCGAGCGCCGCGAGGTCCGCGCGTGCCGTCCGTTCCATCACGACGGCCAGTGCGGCGCGCAGATCGTCGCGCGAAAACGGGTGCATTTCCGTCGAAACGAAATGCAGGCGCTCGCAACGTGCGGGATCGGCGCGCCAGGCGGCCCATGTCGCGAGGAAGTTCACGCCGAGTCCGAAGCCCGTTTCCAGCACGGTGAAGACGCGCTGGCTCTGCCAGCGTTCGGGCAGGCGGTTGCCGCGTAAAAACACGTATTCGGATTGTTCGAGCGCGCCTTGCGGGCTGTGATAGACGTCGTCGAAACGCGGCGAGAACGGCGTGCCGTCGTCGCGGAAGGCGAGCGTGGCGGGAATCAGGGTGGCGGTCATGACTTACGCGAAGGCTGGCTGCGAGGGCAATCGTAACGATCGGGAGGTGTCGGCCGGGGCGGCGCGGCGTATGAAGGCACGCGCGACGTTGCATGTGAAGCGGGGCAAACGCCCGCCCACGCTGGGTTTGCGGGCAAAAACCGTTGGCTCGGCGCAACGCGGCGTGCAGCAAAAACGCGTTCGCGCGGGGTGTTTGCCGTGCTGCGCACATCAAAAGCGCACGGCGATGCGAAAAAACCCGCGCTTACCCCTCGAAATCTACGAAACCCTTGTCGTTATTGGGTTTGCGCTGCGCTATCATAGCAAGCGCCGCCCAGGGAAGCGGCAGCACGGACGTCGCGGGTCGAGCCATACGCTTGCCACCGCACGCAAATCCCCGGGGTGCTCCGGGTCCGTCGCTGCTCGACGGCGCGGCACGCGACCGTATAATCGGCGCGTTCGCGCTGTTCGTGTCAACCTAAACACAGAAAGGAACTTCTCAATGAATAAACAGGAACTGATCGACGCCGTCGCAGCACAGACGGGCGCTAGCAAGGCACAAACCGGCGAAACGCTGGACACGCTCCTCGAAGTGGTCAAGAAGGCTGTGTCGAAAGGCGACGCAGTTCAACTGATCGGCTTCGGCAGCTTCGGCTCGGGCAAGCGCGCTGCGCGCACCGGTCGTAACCCGAAGACGGGCGAAACCATCAAGATTCCGGCTGCCAAGACCGTCAAGTTCACGGCTGGCAAGGCGTTTAAGGACGCCGTCAACAAGCGCTAAGGCATTGCCGCTTTAAGTTGACACCCGCCCCTGGCGGGTTTTTTTTCGCCTGAAAAAGACAACGGCGCCGCGTCGAATGGATATCGACGCGGCGCCGTTTTGTCGTCATCGACGTGGCGAATCGAGCGCTTTTACAGCGCGTTTAGTGGCGATGAACGATCTCGTCTTCGTGGTCGTGATCGTGTTCGTCGTCGTCGAAATCCCAGTCGGGGAATGGGTCTTCGAGGGCTTGCCAGGCGTCGGGGCCGCCCGCGAATTCGGCGTCGGTGAGCAGGCACGCGTCGAGCCTGGTCTGCCACGTGGCGTGATCGAGATCCACGCCGATCAGCACCAGTTCCTGGCGACGGTCGCCGATGGTTGCGTCGTTCGCATCGCCGTACCAGTCGGCGGCGATCTCCGCTTCGAGGCCGGCGTCTTCCGGCCATTCGTCGCGCGGCAGCGCCGCCCACCACGTGCCCGCCGGGCCGTGTCGGCACACGCCGCCCGCCTGCGAAAGCGAGCCGGTGATGTCGTTGCGCGTGGCGAGCCAGAAGAAGCCCTTCGAGCGCAGCACGCCCGGCCACTCCTGATTCAGCAGCGCCCACAGCCGCGCCGGATGAAACGGCCGGCGGGCGCGATACACGAAGCTGCCGATGCCGTAGGCGCCGCTCTGTTCGTGGTGCGCGTGCTGGCAGTCGGGGTCGCCGCACGCGCCGTGATCGTGGTCATGCGCGTGCTCGTGGCGATGTTCGCGCAACGACGCCTGCCAGCCCGGCGCGCTCGCCGCGTCGTCGAAATCGAAGCGGCCCGTGTTCAGCACGATGTCGAGCGGCACGTCGCCGAAGCGGCTCACCACCTGGACGGCGCGCGGATTGATCTGCTTGAGAATCTGCTGCAGATGCGCGAGATCTTCGGCGCTCACGAGATCGGCCTTGTTCAGCACCAGCACGTCGCAGAATTCCACCTGCTCGATCAGCAGTTCGACGATCGTCCGGTCGTCGCCCTCGCCCACCGTCAGGCCGCGCTCGGCGAGCGGGTCGGCGCTCGCGTAGTCGCGCAGAAAGTTGAATGCGTCGACGACCGTGACGAGCGTGTCGAGGCGCGCGAAATCGGCGAGCGCGTGGCCTTCTTCGTCGGCGAACGCGAAGCTTTCCGCGACCGGCAGCGGTTCGGCCACGCCCGTCGATTCGATCAGGATGGCGTCGAAACGCTGGCCCGCGCGCGCCGGATCGGCGAGACGGCGGACTTCGGTGAGCAGGTCGTCGCGCAGCGTGCAGCAGATGCAGCCGTTCGACAGCTCGACGAGCCGTTCCTCGACGTGTGCGAGCGCGGAGGCGTCGCGCACCAGCGCGGCGTCGATGTTGACGGCGGCCAGATCGTTGACGATCACGGCTACGCGCAGCCCGGCGCGGTTGGCGAGGACGTGGTTGAGCAGCGTGGTTTTGCCCGCGCCCAGAAACCCGGAGAGCACGGTGACGGGCAGTGGCGGCTGGTTCATCGCAGTGAGCAGTAAGAGAAGACGGGAAGAAGCGGGCCGCGCGCGGCGGCGCGGCGCAAGGCTCAATTGTGCACCATGCGCGCGTGGGGCGCTGCAGGCGTGGGCGCGAAGATGAATACGGCAACGGACGCGATGACGGGGCCGGATGAGCCGCTCAGTCCGCGCCCGAACGGCGTTCCGTTACTGCATCAGCTTCCACTTGCGCAGGATGGCGGCGATTTGTTGCGCATACTGGTCGCGCAGCGTGGGCGTTTCCGAGTGATACGCGCCCACGGCGGCCCACGTATTGCCGTACTTGTTCATCTTCTGGCGCAGATGCCAGGCCGCGATGTAGACGTTCTTGCACGGCTCCATCAGCGTGCTCTGCGAAATGCCGTATTGCGCGAGCGCCGGCAAATGGATCGAGTTGATCTGCATGACGCCGTAATCGACCGATCCGTTCGCATTCCTGTGCAGTGCTTCGGGTGTGTTGTGCGATTCCTGCCACGCGATCGCGCGCAGGATCAGCGGATTCACCTTCTGGTAGCGCGCCGCCTCGTCGAAACAATCGGCGCGCGCGCCCGTGCTGGCGCAGGCCAGCGCGAGCGCAAGAGCGGAGATCGTAGCGGACGCAACCTTTTTCATTCTGATGCTGAGCGAGGGCCGGAGACGGCATGCTAGCCGAAGTTTTCTCGGTGTCGAGGAAAAAATCGCAGGCGAATCTGGGGAAAACCCGTGTCTTCGGCTCATTTTCGAGCTTGCGGACCGCCCGTATCATACCGGCAGTCGATGACGCGTCAAGCCAGCCAGACGGGCTATGCGTCCCGATTCAACACGATCTCTCGACAGTGCGATCGTCCGATCCTTACAAAATCCTTCAAATCGCTGCTTCTTTAGAAGAAATCCCCGGACCGCCTTTCTTTGTGACAAATTCGACACGAAAAGCTGCTACTGTTCCTCCTTTTGGTGTGCATCGGTTGCCGGGGGGAGGAGCGTCGGCAGTTCGAGGCGGGTCGATCGAAGGGGTCTGCGGCTTTCGCGCATCCGGCAAACGCCACGCGCGGGCCGGTCGCGGGCCGACCGTACGGGCACGATGCACACGTTGAGCACGATAAGCACGACTAGCCGGCGGCGTCCGCTGCCGGCTTCGATATGACATCCATGAGAAGAAATCGTATGGCTTTGCGTCGCCTCGCCACGGCGCTGCTCGTGAGCGGGCTCATTTCGGCGCAGCTCGCGCATGCCCAGGTCACGCTCAACTTCGTCAATGCCGACATCGATCAGGTCGCGAAGGCGATCGGGGCGGCCACAGGCAAAACGATCATCGTCGATCCCCGCGTGAAGGGGCAGCTCAATCTCGTTTCCGAGAACGCCGTTCCCGAGGATCAGGCGCTCAAGACGCTGCAATCGGCGCTGCGCATGCAGGGCTTCGCGCTCGTGCAGGATCATGGCGTGCTGAAGGTCGTGCCCGAAGCCGACGCCAAGCTGCAAGGCGTGCCCACCTTCGTGGGCAACACGCCCGGCGCGCGCGGCGACCAGGTCATCACGCAGGTTTTCCAGCTCCGCAACGAGTCGGCGAACAACCTGCTGCCGGTGCTGCGTCCGCTCATTTCGCCGAACAACACCATCGCGGCCTATCCGGGCAACAACGCGCTCGTCGTGACCGATTACGCCGACAACGTGCGCCGCATCGCTGCGATCATCGCCGGTGTGGACACGGCCGCCGGTCAGCAGGTGCAGGTGGTGCCGCTGCGCAACGCCAACGCCATCGACATCGCGCCGACGCTGCAAAAGATGCTCGATCCGGGCGCGATCGGCGGTTCCGATCCCACGCTCAAGGTCACGGTGCTCGCCGACGCGCGCACCAATTCCATCATGCTGCGCGCCTCGAATGCGCAGCGCCTCGCCGCGGCGAAGCAGCTCGCGCAGCAGCTCGACGCGCCCACGAGCATGCCGGGCAACATGCACGTCGTCTCGCTGCGCAATGCCGACGCGGTGACGCTCGCGAAGACGCTGCGCGGCATGCTGGGCAAGGGCGGCAACGATTCGTCGTCGTCGTCGGGCAGCGGCGCCAATTCGTTCAACCAGAACGGCAGCAGCGGCGGCTCGGGCAGCAGCGGCAGCGGCTCGACGGGCATGTCGGGCACGCCGCCGTTGCCGAGTTCGCTGGGCGGCGGCAGCAGTGCGTCGAGCAATCCGATGTCGGGCGGTTCGTCGTCGGGCGGCAACAGCGACTTCCTCGGCGACAACAGCAAGGACAAGGGCGACGACAACTCGGGCGGCGGCATGATCCAGGCCGACGCCGCGACCAACTCGCTCATCATCACGGCGCCGGACGCGGTGTACCGCAACCTGCGCGCCGTGATCGACCAGCTCGACGCACGCCGCGCGCAGGTCTATATCGAAGCGCTGATCGTCGAGCTGAACTCGAACACCAACGCCAACCTGGGCATCCAGTGGCAGATCGGCAGCGGCAACGTGCTGGCCGGCACCAATCTCGCCACGGGCGGCGGCAACAGCATCATCAACCTGACGGCAGACGCCGTGACGGGCGGCAGTCTCGTGAGCTCGCTGGGCACGCTCCAGCAAGGCCTGAACGTCGGTTGGGTGCACAACCTGTTCGGCGTGCAGGGTCTGGGCGCGCTGCTGCAGGCGCTCTCGCAGACGAGCGACGCGAACGTGCTCTCCACGCCGAATCTCATCACGCTCGACAACCAGGAAGCGAAGATCGTGGTCGGTACCAACGTGCCGATCCAGACGGGTTCGTATTCGAATCTCACGAGCGGCTCGACGAGCTCCGCGTTCAATACCTACGATCGCGTCGACGTGGGCCTCACGCTGCACATCAAGCCGCAGATCACCGAAGGCGGCATCCTGAAGCTGCAGCTCTACACGGAAGATTCGGCGATCGTGAACGGCACGACCAACGCGACGACGAATCCGGCCGGTCCGGAATTCACGAAGCGTTCGATCCAGTCGACCGTGCTGGCCGACAACGGCGAAATCATCGTGCTCGGCGGCCTGATGCAGGACAACTACCAGGTCAGCAACAGCAAGGTGCCGCTGCTCGGCGACATTCCGTGGATCGGCCAGCTGTTCCGCTCGGAAAACAAGACGCGCGCGAAGACCAATCTGATGGTGTTCCTGCGTCCGGTGATCATCAGCGATCGCGATACGGCGCAGGCGGTCACGTCGAATCGCTACGACTACATCCAGGGCGTGACGGGCGCGTACAAGTCCGACAACAACCTGATCAAGGATAAGGACGATCCGGTCATGCCGCCGATGCCGGTGGGCCCGGCCGAAGGCGGCTCGGCGCTCAACCTGTTCGACCTCGACAAGATGCGTCGCGAGCAGGTGGTGCGCACGATCCAGGGCGCGCAGCCCGCGAGCGCCACGCAGATGCAGCCCGCCGTGCCGGTCCAGACGATCCCGGTTCAAACGGTGCCGGTGCAGACCGCGCCGGTGCAGCAGCAGCAACAGCCGCTCACCAGCCCGCAGCAGGTGCAGCCTTGAGCATGTCGGATACGCCTCAACCGGTTTCGGCGACCACGGCCGCGCGCGAGGCGCCCTCGCCGCTCGCCGCGCGTCTCGTGCCGTACAGCTTTGCCAAAAGCGGGCAACTGCTCGTCGCGCAGCAGCGCGCGGACGGCCTCGAAGTGTGGATCAGCGAGCGCACGTCGGGCGCGGCGATCGCCGAAGTCGCGCGCAATTTCGGCGCGTTTTCGCTGGTGCGCTTGCCGGCCGACGAACTCGCGCTGGCGATCAATCACGCGTATGCGCGTCAGGACGGCAGCGCCGCGCAGGTCGTGGGCGAAGTCGAAGGCGAGGTCGATCTTTCGCGTCTCATGCAGGACATTCCCGAAGTGGAAGACCTGCTCGAATCCGAAGACGACGCGCCGATCATCCGCATGATCAACGCGCTGCTCACCCAGGCGGCGCGCGAGCAGGCGTCCGATATTCACATCGAGCCGTTCGAAAATGCCTCGGTGGTGCGCTTTCGCGTCGACGGCACGCTGCGCGACGTCGTGCGTCCGAAAAAGGCGCTGCACGGCGCGCTGATCTCGCGTATCAAGATCATGGCGCAGCTCGACATCGCCGAAAAACGTCTGCCGCAGGACGGCCGTATCACGCTACGCGTGGGCGGGCGTCCGGTCGACGTGCGCGTGTCGACCTTGCCGACCGGTCACGGCGAACGCGCCGTGCTGCGTCTGCTCGAAAAAGACGCGCAGCGCCTGAATCTCGAAGCGCTCGGCATGGCTGCGGACACGCTCGGCAAGTTCGACCAGTTGATCGCGAAACCGCACGGCATCGTGCTGGTCACGGGACCGACCGGCTCGGGTAAAACGACCACGCTCTACGCGTCGATGTCGCGGCTCGAAACGGCCACGACCAACATCATGACCGTGGAAGACCCGATCGAGTACGACCTCTCGGGCATCGGCCAGACGCAGGTGAACGAGCGTATCGGCATGACGTTCGCGCGCGCGTTGCGCTCGATTCTGCGTCAGGATCCGGACATCATCATGATCGGTGAAATCCGCGATCTGGAGACCGCGCAAATTGCCGTGCAGGCTTCGCTCACGGGTCACCTCGTGCTTGCGACGCTGCACACCAACGATGCGGCTTCTGCCGTGACTCGTCTGACCGATATGGGCGTCGAGCCGTATCTGCTCGCTTCGTCGCTGCTCGGCGTGCTGGCGCAGCGGCTCGTGCGTCAGCTCTGCCCGCACTGCAAGGAAGAGCGCGTCGAGGACGACGGCCGCAAGCGCTGGCATCCGGTGGGCTGCGAGCGCTGCGGACAATCGGGCTATTCCGGCCGACGCGGCGTGTACGAACTGCTGCTGATCGACGAACCGATCCGCAACCTGATTCACCGCAACGCCGCCGACGCGGAGATTTTCAGCGCGGGCCGCGAACAGGGCATGCGCACGTTGCGCGAGGACGGCGAACGCTGGCTCGATGCGGGCCGCACGTCGCTCGAAGAAGTGCTGCGCGTGACCGGCGGCGCTTAAGCGGAGACGATCAGCAACATGCCAGCATTTCGCTTTGAAGCGATCGACGCCGCGGGCAAGGCGCAAAAAGGCGTACTCGATGCCGACAGCGCGCGCAGTGCGCGTGCGCAATTGCGTGGCCAGGGACTGACGCCGCTCGTCGTCGAACCGGCGGCCACGCGTACGCGCGGCGCGCGTCAGCAGCGTCTCGCACTCGGTCGCAAGCTCTCGCAGCGCGAACAGGCCATTCTCACGCGGCAGCTCGCGAGCCTGCTGATTGCCGGTCTGCCGCTCGGCGAGGCGCTCGCGGTGCTCACGGAACAGGCCGAACGCGATTACATCCGCGAACTGATGGCCGCGATCCGCGCCGAAGTGCTCGGCGGCCATTCGCTCGCGAACGCGCTCACGCAGCATCCGCGCGACTTTCCGGATATCTATCGCGCGCTCGTGGCGGCGGGCGAGCACACCGGCAAACTCGGCATCGTGCTCTCGCGTCTGGCCGACTACATCGAGCAGCGCAACGCGCTCAAACAGAAGATCGTGCTGGCGTTCACGTACCCGACGATCGTGACGATCATCGCGTTCGGCATCGTCACGTTTCTGTTGAGTTATGTGGTGCCGCAAGTCGTGAACGTGTTCGCGAGCACGAAGCAGCAACTGCCGTTTCTGACCATCGTGATGATGGCGCTGTCGGGTTTCGTGCGTCAGTGGTGGTGGGCGGTGCTGATCGCGGTGCTGATCGTCGCGTGGATCGTGCGCGCCACGCTCAGGCGTCCCGGTCCGCGCCTCGCCTTCGATCGCTGGATGCTGACGGCGCCGCTCGCGGGCAAGCTCGTGCGTGGCTATAACACCGTGCGCTTCGCGAGCACGCTGGGGATTCTGAGCGCGGCGGGCGTGCCGATCCTGCGCGCGTTGCAGGCGGCGGGCGAAACGCTCTCGAACAAGGCGATGCGCAACAACATCGACGAAGCCATCGTGCGCGTGCGCGAAGGCACGTCGCTGTCGCGCGCGCTCGGCAATACGAAGACGTTCCCGCCAGTGCTGGTGCATCTGATCCGCTCGGGCGAAGCGACCGGCGACGTCACGACGATGCTCGACCGCGCGGCCGAAGGTGAAGCGCGCGAACTCGAACGCCGGACGATGTTCCTGACGAGTCTGCTGGAGCCGCTGCTGATTCTGGCGATGGGCGGCGTGGTGCTGGTGATCGTGCTCGCGGTGATGCTGCCGATCATCGAGTTGAATAATCTGGTGCAGTAGCGGACGAACGCGCGCCACATAGCGAAGGCGCGACGCCGCGGCGTCCGCCTTCGGGATGCGCCTCAGCGCACGTAGATGGTGGGACCGGCGGCGTTGGCGGGCAGCGCGACTTCCGAGCGCACGCCGTGGCGGTCGATGACGATCGAGCGCGCGCGCACTTCGGCGAGTTTGATGTCCTGGCCGATCGGACCGCCGAGCGAGACGGCCTTGGCCGGTTCGCCGCCGATGCTCAGGATGGCCGCCGCGCCCTGTTGCAGCGCGAGGATGCCGAACAGGTGAATGTCCTGCACGGCGCTGCGGTCGAGTTTGCCGCCGAACAGCGTGCCGGCCTGATCGAGCGACACCGGCGCCTGCGCCGCCGCGGCCTGCACGGGCGCGGCGCGGGTGGTGGCGATTTCGAGCGTCCACCACGCAGCCGTGGCGCAAAAGGCCGCGAAGGCGGCGAGTGACAGGAGGCGGATTTGCAGTGGGTTCATGCGCACCATTGTACGGAGTATTGTGGGCGTTTTGATGGCACCGCGAGGGCCGTTCCCGCAACCTGAGGCGCTCCTCGGTCACGCCGGGCGCGCGCGGCGCGAAAGGCGCGGAAAGGGACGGCGGAAACAGGTCGCGAAGGCGTCATCGTGTGACATTACAATGACCCGTCACAGAGGCGCGAACGTCTGGTTCGCGCGCAGGACGGAATGTGGCGCACGCTGTGCGCCGCAACGATTTTTAGCGAGGAGGGAAAGAAGTCATGTCCATGTGGGCCCAAAAACGGATGCAGTTCGGCCGTGCACAAATCGAGGGGCGCCGCCAGCGCGGTTTCACGCTGATCGAAATCATGGTCGTGATCGCGATCCTCGGCATTCTGGCCGCGCTGATCGTGCCGAAGATCATGAGCCGTCCCGACGAAGCGCGCCGTGTGGCGGCGAAGCAGGACATTGGCACGATCATGCAGGCGATGAAGCTCTATCGCCTCGACAACGGCCGCTATCCGACGCAGGACCAGGGTTTGCAATCGCTGATCCAGAAGCCCACCACCGACCCGGTGCCGAACAACTGGAAGGACGGCGGCTATCTCGAGCGCCTGCCCAACGATCCGTGGGGCAATCCGTACCAGTACCTGAATCCGGGCGTGCACGGCGAAATCGACGTGTTCAGTTACGGCGCCGACGGCAAGCCCGGCGGCGAAGGTAACGACGCCGACGTCGGCTCCTGGCAGTAAGCGTCGCCGCGCCACGCGCCCTTTTTTCAGGCATGCGTGGCGCGTCGGCGGCTCCTTCGACTACACGAATCCCGTCTCATTCAGCCCGCTTTTTCCAGCCCGTCTTTTCCAGCCCCATGAGCTCAAGCCCTTCCCGCCGCTGTGTCCGCGCGCCGCTTCGTGCGTCGTCCGGCATGCCGTCGCGCATGTCGCCGCGTGCGCGCGCGGCGGGCTTCACGCTGCTGGAAATGCTCGTCGTGCTGATGATCGCGGGCTTGCTGATCTCGCTCGCGTCGATTTCGCTCACGCGCAATCCGCGCACCGATCTCAACGAGGAAGCGCAACGCGTCGCGCTGCTGCTCGAATCGGCGGGCGACGAGGCGCAGGTGCGCGCGCAGCCCATCGCGTGGCAGCCGCTCTCGGGCGGTTTTCGCTTCGATGTGCGCACCGAGGACGGCTGGCGTCCGCTGCGTGATGATCTGCTCGGTCCGCGCCGCTGGGAAGGCGGCGTGACGGGCGTGGCGATCAACTATCCGGGCGCCGACGACGACTCGCAGGCGAGCCGTCTCGTGTTCGGCACCGAAGCCGTCGATCAACCCGTGCAGATCACGCTGTTTTCGGCCGTGGGCCGCGCGACCATCATCGGCACGGGCACCGGCCGCTTCGAGGTGCGCTGAGATGCGCCGCCCCGCTCACCCCGGCTGTTCCTCGCCGCGCTCGCGTGCGTCGCGCAGGGCTTCGTCGCGCACCGCGCGCGGCTTCACGATGATCGAAGTGCTGGTCGCGCTTGCGATCGTCGCCATCGCGCTCGCGGCGTCGTTGCGCGCGGTCGGCAGCCTCGCCGCCAGCGAAGCCGATCTGCACGATCGCCTGCTGGCCGGCTGGAGCGCCGACAACGCGCTCGCGCAGCTGCATCTCGCGCATGTCTGGCCCGATGTCGGCCAGCGCAGTTTCGACTGCTCGCAGGGCAATCTGACGCTCATGTGCACGCAGCGCGTGGCGTCCACGCCCAACCCCGTATTCCGCCGCGTGGAGGTGTCGGTGACGACGCCGGGCCGCGCCGGCAATCTCGCGCAACTCGTCACGGTGATCGGCAATGAAACGAACCGGTCGCTGTGATCGCGCGCCGCGCCGCGCCGGCGGCTTCACGCTGATCGAACTGCTGGTCGCCATCGCGATCCTCGCCGTGGTCGCGATCCTCGCGTGGCGCGGACTCGACCAGATCGTGCGCGGGCGCAACATCATCAGCCAGTCGATGGCCGAGGAGCGCGTGTTCGCGCAGACCTTCGACCAGATGCGCATCGACGCGCGCATGGCCGCCAGCGACGACGAAGCGGGCGGTCCGGCGGTCTCGGTCGACGGCGGCGCCCTGCAGATCGTGCGCGCCTTCGCGGTGCCGCCGGGCGCGCCGCCGCGTCTGCAGGTCGTGCGTTATCGCGTGTCGAATGGCCGCGTGGTGCGCTATGCGTCGCCGCCGCTGGCAACCGTGGGCGCGCTGCGGCGCGCGCAGCGCGGCGGCGAATCGGACGCCTGGAGCGCCTTGCCGATGATGCAGGGCGTGGGCTCGATCGACGCGCGCCTCTACGTGCCGAAGGTCGGCTGGACGACGAACATGGGCGACGTGCGCGGCCAGCTGGACGCGAACAACAACAACGTGAAGGTGCCGCAGCTCGGCAACGCACCGGTGCCGCGCGCGGTGACGGGGCTGCAGGTGAGCATCGGCTCGCGCTCGCTCGCGCGGCCCGTGACGCGCGTCTTCGTGATCGGAGAATGAACGTGCGCCGCCTTCGTTCTCTTCGTTCTCCTCGTTCTTCGCCTGCGTTGTCTTCGCTGCGGCTTCGGCGCAAACAGCGCGGCGCGGCGATCATCAGCGCGCTGCTCGTGGTGGCGCTGTCGGCGATCCTCGTCTCGGGCATGCTGTGGCGCCAGCAGGTGCAGTTGCGGCGCATCGAGAACCAGCGGCTGCTCGCGCAGGCGCAGTGGATCTCGCGCGGCGCGCTCGACTGGACGCGCCTCGTGCTGCGCTCCGAAGCCGACACCTCGGCGGGCGTGACCTATCTCGGCGGCGCGTGGGGCATGCCGGTCGCGAAGACGCGGCTCTCCGACTTCCTCGGCCAGATCGGCGACGTGCGCTCCGAACAGGGCCAGGACACGTGGGTGTCGGGCTCGATCGAAGATGCGCAGGCGCGCTTCAATCTGCGCAACCTCGTGTCGTCGCCGGCGCCGGGCGCGCTGCAGCTCAATCTCACGCAGATCCAGGTGTTCGCGCGCCTGCTGCAACTGCTCGGCATCGACGGCCAGCTCGCCAAGAACGCCGCCGTCTATCTGCGCTCGGGCCTCAACTATTCGGTCACGCGCTTCCAGACCAGTTCGACGCCGGGCAGCACCACGTCGACGCAGCAAGTGGGCGGCGGCAGCGGCGGCAGCAATTTCACCAACAATCCCGGCCTCTCGGAATCCGACGGCAACAGCGGCAACGCGCCGATCGTCATGACGAGCGTCGACGCGCTGCAGGACGTGCCGGGCTTCACGCCCGACATCGTCGCGCGGCTGCGTCCGTTCGTGACGATCCTGCCGACCACCACGCCCGTGAACATGAACACCGCGCCCGCCGAAGTCGTGGCCGCGACCGTTCAGGGCATGAGCCTGTCGAGCGCGCAGGCCTTCGTGTCGCGCCGGCAGACCGTGTTTTTCCGCAATCTCAGCGACGTGCAGCTCGCGCTGGAGGGCTCCGGTGTTCCGCAATCGGGCATCGATACCTCGCTCTGCGACGTCAATTCGAGCTATTTTCTGGTCCATGGGCGCGTGCAGCACGAACGCGCCGTGGTGGACCGGACCACGCTCGTCTGGCGCGATACGCTGACCCATACGACGCGCATCGTGCGCGTGCGCGACGAACCATGAAACCGTACCAGTCCAACATCGAAAAGAGGTGCGTTTGAGCACGCTGATCGTCCTGATGCCGCCGCGCGATCCGGCGGTTCACTCGCAGGAATGGCAGTTGCCGGAACTGCCGTTCCTGCTGCTCGACAAGGCGGGCAACACGCAGCGCGCGGGTCGCTCGGCGCTCGGTCTGTTGCCGAAAGCGACGGCTACCGTGCTGCTGATCGCCGCGCGCGACCTGCTGACCGTCTCCGCCACCGTGCCGCCGCTCAAGGGGCCGCGGCTGCGCCAGGCGCTGCCGAACGTCGTCGAGGATCATCTGATCCAGGACGCGCAGACCTGCCATCTGGCGCTCGATCCCGCGCGTCAGCCCGACGGCCGGCAGACCGTGGCCGCGATCGACCGCGGCTGGTTCCGCTTCCTCGTCGAAGGCTTCACGGGCGCGGGCCATCGCAACGTGCGCGCGGTGCCGGTGGCGCGCTGTCTGCCCGTGGCGCAGAGCGTCGTGGCGGAAGTCGCGACGGCCGAGGCTGCCGAAGGCGCGAAGCAAGCACCCGCTTCAGCCGCTCCCGCTGCTGCGGCCGTTGCCGCTGCGGAGATCGTCCCGGTGACGGCCTGCGTGTTCGGCCCGGTGATGTCCACCGCGCCCGCGCTGCTGCCCGATGCGGCGCTGCCGGTGTCCGCCGCCATGAGCGCGGGCGGTCTGCTCGAACTCGCGAT